>CAJXLX010000047.1 GCA_913056335.1 uncultured Rhodothermaceae bacterium | reverse complement strand
GTCGTAGTTCAGCAGCGGCTCGCCCATGCCCATGAACACGACGTTGGACACCGCGCGCCCGTAGCGCTCTTGGGCTTCCTGGTTCATAACCCACACCTGATCGTAGATCGCGCCGGGCGTCAGGTTTTCCTGAAAGCCCATGAGTCCCGTTGCGCAGAACGAGCAGCCCATTGCGCATCCGACCTGACTCGACACGCATACCGTGAGGCGCTGTGCCTTGCCGAGGGCGTCGAAGCTGGGGATGAGCACGGTTTCGGCTTCGCGTCCGGAGGGCAGCGTGAAGAGCGCCTTCGAGGTGCCGTCGTCGCTCTGCTGCATGCGCTTCACTGTGATCGACGACACCTGGGCCACATTACCCAGGCGGCTACGTAGCGATTTCGACAGGCTGGTCATTTCGGCGAAGTCGGTTTCGCCGCGGGCGTAGATCCAGTTGTAGAGCTGGCGCCCCCGATACGATGGTTCATCCAGCGTTTCGACGAAGGATTCCAGATCAGCGCGGCCCATCGTCTTGAGGTCGACCCGGTCGGCCATGGTACAGCAGGGGCTTGAGAGAAAGTCAAGTGCAAAGGATACTAACGTACACGCTTGCCCACGCGTTTCTGGAGGCGTGCCACTATGCTGTGTATCCTCCCAGCTAAACCCGCTGCCGTTTGTGCTATGCCGTCTGGTAAAGCGGACGGTGCACGCTCCACACGGCGATGCCAACCATGACCGCGGCAAAGCCCCAGGTGATGGCCATGCACAGGGCGGGATCGGCAAGTACGGCGGGCGGGTCGGGGTAGAGGCCGTGGCGCAGTCCGCTTACGGCGTAGGAGACGGGGTTGGCGTACATCAGCTCGCGGAGGCCGGGGGCGGCGCTGTCGAGCGGAAACATGGCGCTCGACAGAAACCAGAGCGGAAGCAGAAAGAGGTTCATGATGGCGTGGAAGCCACGCGTGGTGTCGGTGCGCCAGGCGATGGCGCTGCCCAACGCGGTAAACCCGATGCCTACGCCCAGGCAGATGGCGGTGACGTAGAGCACGCCGCCCACGGTGAGTCCGGGCCCGACCCACGGCCACACGGCGACAAACAGGAGGGCCTGTACCGAGGCCAAGAGGGTGCCGCCCAGGGCGTTGCCGAGTACGATGGCGGTGCGCGAGGTGGGCGCAATGAGCACGGTCTGCAGAAAGCCAGAGGCGCGCTCTTCCACGATAGAGATGGTGGAGAAGATGGCGGTGAATAGCAGCACCAGGGCCAGAATGCCGGGAAAGAGAAACTCGACATATCCGACAGCACCAACAGGTGAATCAGGCATCTGGAACGCGCCCTGAAAGCCCAGTCCGAGCAGCAGCCAGAACGCCAGCGGCTGCACGAGCACGCCCGCCACGCGGCTACGGTCGCGCACGAATTTCAGGATTTCGCGGCGACAGAGCGCAGTGATAGTCAGGAGAGCAGTAGGCATGGAGCGGGGTGGCCGGGGTTACGCAGAGTAGGCGGGGGCGAGGGAGGCGCGGTCGGCGTCGAGGCGGGTGCCTGCGTGCGCCATGAAGACGTCTTCGAGCGTGGGGGGACGCACCGTGGCGCTCTGGATGCGGTCGCCAAATGCGGTGTAGAGCGGGCCGACCAGCTGGGCCGCGTCGTCGTGCAGGAGCTGCACGCCTTGGTCGAAGGCATGCACCGTGCCACCAAAGCGGGCATTCACATCGGGGGCCAAGTCGTGGGGCGCATTGGTAGCCAGCCAGAGCATTTCGTCGCCCAGGGCGGCGCGGAGCGTGGCGGGTTGGCCCTCGACCACGAGCTCACCCTCCGAGAGGATGGCCACCGCGTCGCAGCGCTCGGCTTCATCCATAAGGTGCGTGGCAACCACCATGGTGGTGCCTTCGGTGGCTTGCAGCGTACTCACGGTTTCCCAGAACGAGCGACGCGCCATGGGGTCGAGCCCGGCCGTGGGTTCGTCGAGCAATAGCAGGTCGGGCTGATGCAGCAGGCCGCGCGCCAGGTCGGCACGGCGTGCGAGACCGCCCGAGAGCGTGTCGACGGCGTCGTGGGCGCGATCGGCAAGGTCGACATGCTGAAGCACCGTGTCGATGCGATTGCGCAGCGCAGCGCCATGGAGTCCGTAGAGCGCGCCCTGAAACGCCAGATTCTCGCGGATGGTGAGCGTGTCGTCGAGGGCGGGCGACTGGAACACCACGCCAATTCGCTGGCGCACGGCGGCGGCCTCGGTCTCTGTGGAGGCCCCAAACACCGTTGCGGTGCCTTCGGTAGGCGTAACGAGCGTGGCCAGGATGCGGAAGAGCGAGGTCTTTCCGCTTCCATTGGGGCCTAACAGCCCAAAGAGCGCTCCTTGCGGCACCGAGAGGTGAACGCGTTGAAGCGCCTGCTGCGCGTTGTTGTAGCGCAGTGACACGTTATCTACATGGATGGCGGGGACAGACATGCCAGCGGCGGCGCAAGGCTACAGAAACCAGTCGATTGTAAGCAGCGCCACGAGTGCCGGAATGTACACAATGGACGCCTTTAGTACACGACGCGCACGGATGCCGGTGCGTTCGCGGTGGAACTGGAGGGCCGTGTAAAGAAACCAGCCGCCCAGCGGAAGCACGCCCGCCAGGTACAGCCATCCGGCCGGGCCGAAGGCAGTGGGCAGCGCGCTGGCTCCCAGCAGGAGCACGGTAAATGCAATGGTCTGGTACGCCGTTGAGTCGCCCGAGGGTTCTTCAACGGGCAGCATGGCATAGTTGCCGCGGGCGTAGTCGTTGCGGTACATCCAGGCCAGCGATAGGAAGTGCGGCATCTGCCAGCAGACCAGAATGGCAAAGAGAGCCCATCCGGCGGCGCCGAAGGTGCCTGTGGCCGCTACGTATCCCCCCAGTGCCGGAAGCGCGCCAGGAATGGTGCCAATGATCGTGTTGTACGTGGTGTGGCGCTTCAGCGGGGTGTACACGTACAGGTACAAGATGGCTGTGAGCGCCGCCAGCACGGCAGTGGGCGGATTCACAAGCGGACACAGAACCCCCACGCTGGCCAGGACCAGTCCGGTACCTACCCACTGTGCGTGTGCCAGCGGAATGCGTCCGGCAGGAATGGGGCGGTCGGCGGTGCGCTTCATGGTGGCATCGAAGCGATGCTCCATGCAGTGATTCAGCATACCGACACCGCACGCGCACATGCCGATGCCGACGAGCGTAATTAGCAGCGTGATGCCGGCAATGCCAGCGGGGCTACCCAGCAGGAAGCCCGCAAACGCCGACACCGTCACCAGAAACGAGATCTCCGGCTTGGTCAGCGTCACGTAGTCACGCAGCACCTGGCGCCACGGACGGGCGGGCGAGCTGGCCTGTTCGGCTGTAGCGGCGCGCGCCGACGAGACGTCTGAAGAGGCAGAAGAGCGCTCAGGCATGAACGGGAGGATACGATGGGAAAGACGAGGAGGGCAAAGGCAGGTAGCACATGGCACGTAGCGGACTTAGGCTGTGGTGGACCGCTTGGTGAGCACGGGTTCGCTTTTTGGGGCTCCGGTGTCGCCCGGAAAGTCGGATATAGCAGCCGGGGCCAGACGGTGGCTCCACAGCGCGAGCGCAATGATGGAGGCAAAGAGTACAGCCCCCACGACGAGATGCGCTACCGTGAGCACGACTTGCATGGTGCTCCGTATCTGCATCGCCGATTCGTGGATCAGAACCAGGTACGCCGCCAGGCCAAGGGCAAACTGCACGCCCACCGCGCCCAGCACCACCCAGGCGGTGCGCCGCACCGAACGATAGCTCGTCCAGTACTTCTGCACGTAGACAAATGCGGCGAAGAGCAGTCCGGTCACTACAAACGCCCCAGCGATGTGCAAGATCGCGAAGCTGCCCGAGAGTACTTGTGTGGAGTGCCGCAGCATGGCACCAATCACAATCTGCAGGTAGACGCCTGCGGCGGCGGCCCACGCCAGCGTGCGCATGGTGCGTCCACGGGGCGAATCGGGCAAGATCGAGCTGCGCGAGCGCCACGCGTCGGTCGTAAAGACCGCCATGCTTACCAGCAGAGCGAAGAAGAGCTGGGCTGTGCAGGCATGCACCGCTGCGAGCGTCGAGGAGATTTCGGTAACGCGCAGCCCGCCCAGAACGCCCTGCGTGGTAACCAGCACTACAGCAAAGAGGCCCAGTTTGCGCATCCAACTGCGCGGATCGGCCCACCAGGTCCACCCGGCCAGTGTAAGCGTCAGCATCCCCACAAGCGCACCCACGAGCCGGTGACCATGCTCCGCCAGCACCGGAATGTTGCGCCACCACCGCACGCTGGGATCGTTAGCGTCGTACATGCCCGTACGAAACGGATCGTACGAGCCAAATGTCGCAGGCCAATCGGGCACCGCCAGCCCCGCCTCGATACTCGTTACCCAACCGCCCCACGAAATAAGAATCGCCGTTACGGCCAACGTCAGGTACGTAAAGCGTCGACGCCATGTCCAGCGCCAGGAAGCCGATTCGTTCGTCATAATGCACCGTTGCAGCGGACGGTAAAAGTATAACATGTTGGTTCATGGATACCTTCATAATTGGATGCCCGTTCCATTAAGAGCGGTCGAACGAGTGAGCCCGTACCGAACAAGTGCAGGCCTCATGCCTACGTTGAAGCACCGTTTCGCATCCAACCGACTCGTTCTACCAACGACACATTCGCATGGCTTCCTCCTCCGTTCTCATTGAGTCTGTCTCGGGCATTCGTGGCATTATCGGGCGCGGGTTCGATCCCAGCGTCATCGTGCGGTACGGCATGGCGTTTGGCGCGTGGTGCCGCGAGCAGGCCGACGCCCGCGACTGCAAGCCGCTCGTTGTGGTGGGCCGCGATGCGCGTCCGAGTGGCGCAGCATTTCAGCGCATTCTCATGGGCACGCTGCAGAGCATGGGCTGCGATGTGCTCGACGCGGGCCTCGCGCCCACGCCCACCGTCGAAATGGGGGTGCTGCAGCACAATGCTGCAGGCGGCGTCATCCTGTCGGCCTCCCACAACCCACTCGACTGGAACGCGCTGAAGCTGCTCGACCATAACGGCGAGTTTTTGGATGCCGAGGCGGGCGCAGCCATGAAAAAACGATCGCAGGGGGAGGCACAGGCCGCCGTCTCGCACGATAAAATGGGCGCATACACCCAGGCCGATCTCGTGCCCGCCCACATTGAAGCCATCCGCGCGCTGTCGTACATCGACCCCGCATCCATCGCAGCGCGCGACCTTACCGTCGTCGTGGACGGATGCAACTCCGTAGGCGGGGTGGCGCTCCCGCTGCTCCTCCAGGAGCTGGGCGTCCGCGACACGCAGATCGTACGGCTGTTCTGCACGCCCAACGGACAGTTTGAGCGTCCGCCGGAGCCGCGCCCCGACCACCTTACCGCGCTGGCGAACGCCGTGACCAAGCACGATGCCGACCTGGGGCTTGCCGTGGACCCCGATGCCGACCGCCTGGCCCTCGTCGATAATAAAGGCCGTATCATCTTGGAAGAACTGACCCAGGTACTCGCGGCCGATTTCCTGTGGCGGCGGCGCGAAGGCGCATTCGCCACGAACCTCTCGTCCTCGCGCGCCATCGACGATGTGGCTGTGCAGTACAACCAGCCCGTGCATCGGTCGGCAGTCGGCGAGATCAACGTGGTGCAGGCCATGAAGGCGCACAACGCCATCTTGGGGGGCGAGGGCAACGGCGGCGTCATCCTGCCCGAGCTGCACTACGGGCGCGATGCGCTCGCAGGTACAGCCCTCATCGTGCAGCATCTGGCGTCCACCGGAAGCACGCTCGCCGAACTCCACGACGCCATGCCCACCTACGCCATGGCCAAAGACAAACTGCCGCTCGACGGGCTTGACGTAGAGGCGCTGCTTGCTGCGCTCCAATCCGAATACGCAAACGTCTCCAGCGCTACCCTCGACACGACCGACGGGTTGAAGATTGACTTGCCCGAGGGCTGGGTGCACCTGCGCGCTTCCAACACCGAACCCATTCTGCGTGTGTACACCGAAGCGCCCACGCAAGACGAGGCCCAGGCCCTCGCCGATCGCTTCAAAGACGAACTGCAGGCGCTGAATGCGTGAGGTCCAGATGGACGAGCACAGACCGACAGCGCGTTTGGTGTTCTCTTCGCGGAGCTACAGCACCGTATCCAGCGCGTCCTGGAGCGTCTTGGCGCCAATGACATCCAAGTCGTCGGGGGCCGTAGTGGAGTCCAGGTTGTTTGCAGGCACCACAGCACGGTCGAACCCGAGCTTGGCCGCTTCCTTCAGGCGGGGGCCGAGCTGGCTTACGGTCCGGATTTCGCCGCCGAGGCCGACCTCGCCAATGAGCACCGCATTGGTATCGGTGGGCACGTCGCGGAATGACGATACCGCCGCCACCGCCGTACCCAGGTCCACCGCCGGCTCGTTCAGCTTCACGCCGCCCGCGATGTTGATGAACACATCGTGGTCGGAGAACGCCAGCCCGATGCGCTTTTCGAGCACCGCCAATAGCATCTGCAAGCGTGAATACTCGAACCCGGTAGCCGTACGCTGCGGCGTGCCGTATGAACTGGGGGAAACGAGAGCCTGCACCTCCACCAAAATGGGACGCGTGCCCTCCAGCGAGCAGATCACCGCCGAGCCGCTCACGCCGTACCCGCGCTCCGACAAGAAGATCTCGCTTGGATTCGGCACTTCGTGCAGCCCAGACTCGCGCATCTCAAACACGCCAATCTCGTTGGCGGCGCCAAAGCGGTTTTTCACGCTGCGCAAGATGCGAAACGCGTGGTGGCGGTCGCCCTCGAAGTAGAGCACCGTATCCACCATGTGCTCCAGCACGCGCGGTCCGGCAATGGTGCCTTTCTTGGTGACGTGGCCCACCAGAAACGTGGAAAACTCGTCCTCTTTGGTCATCTTCAGGAGCGAGGCGGTGCTTTCGCGCACCTGACTTACTGAGCCCGGCGCGCTACTCAGATCGGGGCGGAAGATCGTCTGAATCGAATCCACAATGAGCAGGTCGGGGCTGCAAGAACGCACCGCTTGTCCAATCGCCTCCACATTGGTCTCGGCCAGGAGCAGCAGTTGGTCGGTGTCTACGCCCAGGCGTTGTGCGCGCAGCTTCACCTGGCGCTTCGATTCTTCGCCCGTCACATACAAAATGGTGCGCTCGGGCATAAAGCGCGCCAGCTCGGTCATAAGCGTACTTTTACCGATGCCCGGATCGCCCGCAATCAGGCTGAACGAGCCCTGCATGATGCCACCGCCCATAACGCGATCAAACTCGACCATGCCCGTCTGCAGGCGCGTTTCCGGGCCCAGCGCAACCTCGGTAATGGGTTCGGGGGGATTCGACGTGCGTCCGTTGGAGGACGAGGTCGACTTCGGCACTCGGGCCTTGACCTCCGACTCCGGTTTCTCTTCCACGAGCGTATTCCACGCACCGCATCCGGGGCACTTGCCCATCCACTTGTGCGCAGCGTGTCCGCATTCCTGACAAACGTACCGTGAAGATGATGCCATACAGTGTAACAACGTATGCGAGCAAACCTGTGAACAGCGCGTGCACGCTATGAAGCAATCCCGAATGAGGCAGCATCTGTCCGGCTCAGGGCCCGTTCTGGGCTGCAGGATAAGGAGAATTCGGAAGCAGACGGCTGTGCAGCGGCCCCAGAGCAGATAGGAACCATTCTGGCACGCGTGGCATGCACCTACTGCTGTTTCGTCTACTTGTGCCGTGCGGCCAGAGCCCGTTCGTTGGTGCCAGCTCGGCCTTATGGCAGACCGCCTCGTATTCCGCTCGCTGACTGTGCACTCCTGGTGACCGACCGTCTGCTCGCTCCGCTCCATGCGATTGGCACGTACTTCATTCTGATGGGACGCGCGTTCGCATCGGTACGCGAAGTGCGCACCTATTGGTCGAACTTCATCACGCAGATGGTACGCATCGGCGTAGAGTCGATCCCGATTGTGGCGCTTGCCGCGGCCTTCACCGGGGCGGTGCTCACGGTGCAGACGGCCTATCAACTGCAGACGTCGTTCGTGCCGAACACCATCATTGGCTCCATTGTGGTGCCGTCTATGATGCTGGAACTGGCAGCGGTAATTACGGCATTCATTCTTGCGGGCCGCGTAGGGGCACGCATCGCTGCCGAGTTGGGCACCATGCGCGTGTCAGAGCAGATCGATGCGCTGGAGGTCATGGGGCTCAACTCCATTAGCTTCCTGATTCTGCCACGCGTGCTGGCGGGCGTCGTCATGTTTCCGGCGCTGTATATCTTTGCCTGCCTGATTGGCATTGGCGGGGGACTGGGGATTGCAGAAGCAGCCGGATTGCTCAGCACAACTGAGTTCATCGAAGGGGCCCGCCAGTTCTACCAGCCCTTCGATCCGTACTTTGGGCTGATCAAGTCCATCACGTTCGGGTTTATCATCACCTCCATTGCCTGCTACAAGGGCTACTACACAAAAGGGGGCGCCGAGGGCGTAGGCCAGAGCACCACGGAAGCGGCGGTTCAGAGCTGCGTTTTTGTTCTGTTGGCCGACCTGGCACTGGCTGTCCTGCTGCTCTGATTGCCAGCCCCTTCCTTACCAAGCCCTCATTCTCGCCGTTGCGACTCGTTTGCTGCATGCGCTCTCAGGCCCTGCATCCCGTATGATTCAGATCGAACACCTGCATAAAAGCTTTGGCGACCTGGACGTGCTCGAAGACGTCTCGCTCAACATCCACGAAGGGGAAACGCTGGCGATCATCGGGCACTCGGGCTCGGGCAAGAGCGTGCTCATGAAGCACATTGTGGGCCTGCTCTCGCCCGACAAGGGCCGCGTGCTGGTTGACGACGTAGACATCTGTTCGGTGCCATACGAGCGATTGCGCGAGGTGCGTAAGCACTTCGGTGTGCTGTTTCAGGGCGGCGCGCTCTTCGACTCAATGACTTCAGAGGAGAATGTGGCGTTTCCGCTTGAATACTTCTCGTCGCGCTCGCCTGCCGAAATCAAAGCCCGCGTGGCTGAGTGCCTTGAACTGGTGCGCATGCCCGATGTGGGCCCTAAAAAACCCGCTGAGCTTTCTGGGGGGATGCGAAAGCGCGTTGCTCTGGCCCGCGCTATTGCGCTGGAGCCCAAGTACATCTTGTACGATGAGCCGACCAGCGGGCTCGATCCCCAAACGTCTAACACTATTGACGAATTGATTCAGCAGCTCGCTGAAGAGATGAATGTAACCAGCGTGGTGGTCACGCACGACATGCACTCGGTCTTCAACATCGCCGATCGGGCCGCCTTCTTGTATGGCAAAAACCTGCACTGGGTTGGCCCCATCAACGCCATCCACGACCGTGCCGACCCGGTGCTTGACTCGTTTGTAACCGCCAGCGAGTACCACGTAGGCACGCACCCTACCGCCTCCTCTCCATCGTAATCTGCCCACGCCTAACACGCTTTCATGAATTACAGCAACGAAGTTAAGGTCGGGCTCTCCATCGTCCTGGCCGTGGTCGTCCTCATTGTGGGCGTCCGGTACTTTCAAGATCTGCCTATTTTTAGCAGCAGCTACCTGCTCACGGCCAACTTTGAAAATGTGAGTGGCCTCTCGGCAGGCAATCCGGTGCGCCTGAGTGGGGTAAACGTGGGCACGGTCGAGTCGGTGCAGTTGCAGCAAGATGAGGAAACGGTGCGTGTGCGCTTTCGCGTCAATGAGAATGTGCTCATTCCGGAGGGCTCTATGGCCGAGGTGCGCGGCTTTTCTGCGCTTGGTGGCGTACGGTTGGGGATCCGACCGGGCCCGTCCTCGAACCCGCCTCTGCAGCCCGGTAGCATCATCAACACGCCCAGCGGACCGGGGCTGCTCGACCAGCTTACCCAGCAAGGACCTGAAATGACCTCAAAGGTGGATTCGGTGCTCGATAACACGTCGCGTGCAACCGGGGCGCTGGCGAATCAGATGGAAGAAGGGGGCGACCTGCAGCAGACGTTGGCCTCGCTACGCAACGTAGCCACTACGCTCGAATCGGTCTCGGGTGGCGAGGAAGAGACGCTGCGCTCGGCCATCCAAAACCTGGAGACAATCACCGCCGACCTGCAGTCGTTTACCAGCGAAAACAGCGACTCGCTCGGCGTTACCGTGCAGCGCGTAAACCGCAACCTGACTCGCCTGGAGCAGAACCTGGCAAACCTGGAGCGCACGACTGCCGCCCTGGGCTCCTTTGCTGAGAAGATCAACGAGGGCGAGGGGACGCTGGGGCGGCTGGCCAATGATCCCAGCCTCTACAACAACCTCGACTCGACCTCGGTGCAGATGAACCGGCTGCTGCGCGATCTGCAGGAGAATCCGCAGCGCTATCTCGAAGACATGACGCTCGTGCGCATGTTTTAGCGCCGCCGCTGTGTGTACCATCGGACCTTCTTTCGGCATGCGTATAGGGATGCGATGGCTTCTCCTGTGAATGAACAGAATAATGCAGCACCCGAGAGCCGGACGCCTGAGCGCAGCACGCGTTCGCTCCTCCGTCATCTCTTGCGTCACACCTCGGCTCCAGCTCCCGATGAGCCGCCGCCTGCGCCCCCCAAAAATGACAGCGCTCATGCCCGCTGGCTCCCGGTCTTGCGGGTGGTGCCTGTGCTCCTGGCGATCGGGTTTGCTGCTTCGTTTGCGTGGGATTTCGACGGTATTGTGTGGCAGGTGGGCTCCATTACGCTGCCGGCCGAGGGACTGCTGCGCATTGTGTGCGTGAGTGGGCTCATTGGGTTCGGAACCAACTGGCTGGCCATTACCATGCTGTTTCAGCCACGCGAAAAGCGGCCTATCATCGGGCAGGGGCTGGTGCCTGCGCAGCGCGAATACGTAGCGCACCGGCTGGCACAGGCAGTTTCCGACGAACTCATTAACGCCGAGATCCTGCAGGATACGCTGCGGCGCAATGAGTGGCCTGCACGCCTTCGGGAAACCACCACCACTGTAATGGGCGACCTGATGGACGACCCGGCGTTTCAGGCCGCCGCAACCCGCTGGCTCCGCACGACGCTGCACGATGTGCTGGCCGCGCCCGCCACCCAAGAGCGCCTGCGAACCGCTGTGCTGGGCGCACTGGAACGCGAAAATATCCCCGGCATGTCGGGCTGGATGCTGCGCACGGTGCGCAACCTGCGGCCCGATCTGGTCGAGGAGCACGTGGAGGCGCTACTGGCCGAACTCCCACAGGCCGCGCCGCGCCTGGCGCGCGAAATGGTGTCGACTGCTGAGCGCGTGCCGGGCTACCTGCGCCTGCACAGCCGCTCCATTGACGCGGCGAGTACGCTGCTGCTCTCGCGCCTGATTCAGCATGTGCCCATCGACCGGATCATTCTGGAGAAGGTGCGCGCCTACGACGAACGGCAACTGGAGCGCCTCCTGAAGCGCACCACCAACACGCAGCTCACGTACATCAAGTATCTGGGAGCCGTGCTCGGCATGCTGGGCGGATGGATCATCTGGGCACCGGGCCCGGCGCTTGTGGTGCTGGGGTCGCTGGGCGGCAGTGTCGCTCTGCTGGATGTGCTGCTCTATCGCTGGCAGCAGCAGGAGGATGCGGAGCGTACGGTAGATAATGCAAGTCCGGCATCAGAGACGACCGAGCCGCGCTCCTGAGCGCCCCCTGGCAGGGGGATGCCAAACGAGTGGGAGATCGTTCGATGTGCTTCGCTTGGTCACCATAGACATTCCTTGCAAGACAGCAACACCTCATGATTCACAAAGACGTGCTGATGCGCCAGATCCAGCAGATGACCGAGGCGCTTGCGCAGGCACTGGCACTCATCAGCGACGGGCGTACGGACGAAGCCCAGCATGAGATTGCCGAGGCGCTCGACCACCTCACCGAGCCGGGGACTCGGCCCCTACATGAGCGTCCGGTGCAAGACGCCGTAAATCACTGCACGATAGACGGCACCCTGTCGACGGATTTGGCGCTGCAGGTGGCGGACATGCTGCGGCATCAGGGCGACCTGTTTCGGCGACAGGATCGGTTCGAGGAAGCACAGCGCTGCCATGTGCGGGCGCTGGCGCTATACCAGCAGCTGCTTGGCGCCTCCACATCGGACACGCCGCTGCCGCTCGACATCCACGACCGCATGGCGCATCTGAAAGAGGTGATTGATCCCAATCGTCTCCACGACGACGAGCAGGCGGCAGTCAGCTTGTCGTGAGTCCTCGGGCTGTACGTCGTTCTCGGGACGGGGGACCGTCCCGGCGTTGCGAGAGCGGCGGACCGCTCTCGCGCAGAGTGAGGTAGAGGTGCGATACTACAGGTGGCGCCCAGGACAATACAGCCTCATCCCATCGACTCAATCTCTTGCGCCAGCTCCTGCTTGCGGCAGAGCGTGGCGTAGAGCCCGTCTTGGTCGATTAGCTCCTTGTGCGTACCCTTCTGCACAATACGGCCCTCGTCCATGACCAGAATGAGGTCCGCGTCTTTCACCGCTGACATGCGGTGCGTGACGATGATGAGGGTCTGGTCGCCCTTGCGTTCGCGAAGGCGCTTCAGGATACGTTGCTCGGTGCGCGTATCGACCGCCGAGAGCGCATCGTCGAAGATGAGGATGCGCGGGTTGCGAATGAGCGCGCGCGCAATAGACGTGCGTTGCTTCTGTCCGCCCGAAAGCGTGATGCCGCGTTCTCCCACGTAGGTGTCGAAGCCATCCGAAAAGTCGTGCACATTGTCGAGCAAGTCGGCCTCCCGGGCTGCTTCTTCAATGGCCGAGTGATCGGCGTCGAGCGCGCCAAACGCAATATTATTGGCCACCGTATCGCTGAACAAGAACACATCTTGCGGCACATATCCGATGTGTTCGCGCAGCATATCCAGCGGAATAGAGCGCACGTCGTGTCCATCAATCTTGACGGTGCCGGAGTCGGGATCGAGGAAGCGCGGAATCATTTCCACGAGCGTGGTTTTGCCCGCGCCGGTGCGCCCCACCACCGCCAGCGTGCCGTTGGCTGGAAGCTCGAAATTGATGTGGTTGAGGGCGGGCACCTCCTCATCCTCATACTGAAACGACACATCGCGAAAAGCGATGTCGCCATCAAGATTTGTAATGGATGTGTTGGTCTGATCACTGTCGGCAATGGCGGGCTCGGTATCCAGAATCTTGTTCAGGCGGATGACCGAGGCGGAGGCGCGCTGAATCATGGTGATCACAAACCCCAGCGATGCGACGGGCCACGTCATCAGGTTCACGTAGATGATGTACTCAGCAATGTTGCCGATGGTAATCGCACCGTCCATGACCATCTGTCCGCCCATCCAGACCACAATGATCGTGGACATGCCCACAATCAGTAGAAACGCCGGGCGCCATGCCGCCTCGACCAGCGCCAGATCCAGGTTGCGCCACTTATAGGTTTCGCTCTCCTCGTTGAGCGCTTTGGATTCGGAGGGCTCGCGCGTGTACGCTTTGAGCACACGCATCCCCGCTAATGCCTCCTGAATCCGGCTGGTAAGCGTAGAATACTGCTGCTGCAGCCGGTCGCTGCGGGTGTGCACCATGTGGGCCATGAAAAAGACCGCCACAGCCAACAGCGGCATGGGCGCGAGGGCGTACAGCGTAAGGCGCGGCGAAATGACGAACATGACCGAGACCGCGATGAGCACCATCATCAGCGAGCGCGTCACGTACATGATGGCGGGCCCGATGTAGCGCCGCACCTTCTCGATGTCGTCGGTCGAGCGCGTGATGACATCGCCCGTGGAGTACTGCTGATAGAACTTGGGCGAGAGCTGCTGCAGGTGGTCGTACAGCGTGTTGCGCAGGTCATACTCGATATGGCGCGAGGCCACGACCACGGTCTGCCGCATCAGAAACTTGAAGATGCCGCTGATGACGGTGAGTGCCACAATCGCGAGTGCGAAGATGAGCATCCCGCTAAAGAAGTAGACGTAGAGGCTGCTCTGCAGCGTGCCGTGCTCAAAGACGTTGTAGAGGCGTACAAAGCGCGGAATGCTGTCAATGGCCTGACGCACGACCATAGGCACCGCAATCTGGAAGCCTGCCGACATCATCGTGAACAGCAAGCCGGGAATAAACAGGTACTTGTACTTCCAGAAGTAGTGGTTAAGGGTAGAAAGAGGACCCATGCGTGCAGCCGGAGCAGACGATAAAGAGCGCATCGGTGCTGAACCGCTGCGTGGGTATGGGGATCCGCAGCCGCGCGCTCGGGCGGACAAATGTATCAGGATTGCGGCATGTGGCGGATGGAGGGGCGCTATGGTCATCCCGTCGATACCGTTTGAGACCTTAATATGGAGACACCTCGATTCCCTAAACCGAAATCCAGAATTGCAGCTTTCTTGAATAAAAAGTATGATTCGAGTATAAATTGGTAATGTATTGCAGCCAAACCAACCCATGCGAATCACTTACTTCATTTCTATTCTGGCCCTAATTGTCATCCCGGACAAGGCAGCTTAGCGCCACAAGGCCGGAAACGAACGTATCTGATGGACCAGACTGAGAAAACACTCGACCGCACTGCAACATTCATGGCTGACAAACCAGTAGCCAAACGTGAAGCTATTGTGTTGCACAAAGGAGGCATGGATCCTGGATCAACCTCCGACAGTGGTCGGAGTTGTCCAGGATGACGGTTCCGTATGGCGTGATTAGGTTGAGCAGTATGGCGCGATGACACCAACAATGGGCATTGACAGAGCACCAGCGTGCGAGTTTTTCTGTGGTATGTACGCAGACAGCAGTGGAATCACCCTTCGGCGTCGGCCGAGTCGTCGAGGGTTTGCGTAGAGGCTTCGGCGTAGCATTGCAAGGCCACCTCGCGCCCATCGCGCTCGCCGATCACATCTATGAGGGTGGCGTACTGCTGGGCCATGAAGCGGAGCAGGGCCTGCTGGATGTCGAGCGCGGCCTTGGGGTGGCGCTGCGAGAGGCTACTCAGGTCGGGCCGAAAGAACCCCGCCACCTTTACGGCAGTGACGGCTTCGGCGGTTTCCATGCGGCGGAAGTCGCCCATGAGTGAGAGCGCGCCAAAAAGCGTGTGCGGTCCGGCCATGCGCATCTCGAACCGTTCGTCTTTCCAGTCGGCACACAGCCGCACCTGGCCCTTCTCGACGATGTAGAGGCCCAGGCCGGGGTCGTGCTCGTAGTAGATCACCTCGCCGGGGCGGTAGGTGCGCGGATGCATGGCCTCGGCCATCACACGCAGCGTGCGTGCGGCGCAGGTTTCAAAGACCGGCACCTCGGCCAGCACATCCTGAATGCGCTCGACCTCCGTGTCGGGCGTCGACGCCGCGAGCCTGCGATAGAGCCGCTTGGAAATGCGCTGTACCGTGCGGATGATGGGCATGACGAAAAGAAGTCAGCAGAGGAGAGTGAACGAAGATGATGCATGGAACGCAGCGCAGGGGCATCCCCCTGAACAGCCATAGCGGCTGCTAAAACGCGTGGCCGATGCCAAAATGAAGGCGCGGGTCGCGGAATCCGTTGCGAAACACGTCGTCGTTCAGCGGCGAAGGATCGTGCATCCGGTAGGCCAGATCCAACCGCACGATAAAGAACTCCCACGCGATGCGCAACCCAAGCCCCGCGCCCACGCCCAGCTCCTGAGGGGCAGTAGCCAGACGGAAGCGTCCGCTGGCCCGTGCGGGCTGGTCGTCGGTTGCGGCGGTGGCCAGGCCCGGATTGCGTGGGCCGAACCAGACGTTGCCGGTATCCACAAATCCTGTGAGGAGCCAGTTGGCGGCCAGCAGCTGGCGAATGATGCGCGTGCGCAGTTCGATGTTGGCCTCCAGCTTAATATCGCCCCCCAGGATGTTTGCCACATCGCCATTCGCGGTTGGCTGCATCTGAGCACCGGGGGCCAAGAGGGTCGTGCTGCCGGGGCCGAGTTCGCGTAGGCCCCAGCCACGCACGCTGGTTCCGCCCCCGCTAAAGTAGCGCCGGTCGAAGGGAATCACGTCGGGGATGCCAAACGGGTGTGCCATACCACCAAACGCGCGCAAGGCGAGTGTAGAGCGCCCGTTGCCCAGCGGGATGTATCGGCGCAGATCGACCTGCCCGCGTAGGTACGGACGATACAGCAGCGTCTGGCCACCAAAGCCGGGCACGGTGCTGGTGAGCGAGCCGGGCGAGAACGCAAACCAGTCGAGCGCCAGCGGGAGCACATTGCCGATTTCGAACGAGCCTTCGTAGACGTGCCCCTGGCGGCGCCGCAGCGGGTTCGCTGTAGATGACTGCAGCGTGTAGCGCAGCGCGCTGTTGAACTGAGGCTCGGTGTAGTCTTCAACAATCTGGCGGCGCTGTACGGGGTCAGTGATGCCCGTACCATCGCCGGGGCCAAGCACGCGGTCTAAGAAGCGCTCGCTAAACTGGTCGAGCGTGTCGGGGTTGCTGATGGTAAGGTCCACCACGTCGATGAACGAGCTGAGCGACTCGGTGTGGTCCAGCTCCAGCCGGAGCTGCGCTCCCAGGCGGGCCCGAATGCGCAGGCGCAGGTCGTCGCGGCGTGCGGTTAGGCCGCTGAGCGAAAGGCGCGTGCGGGTATCCACCAGGTTGAACCAGTCGTCGAGACGGCCAAACGGATACACCAGGTAGGGCAGCGTAAGCGAGGGCTCGGCTTCGAGCTGGACCGACGTGAGCGAGTCGAGGTTGGTAGCTACCGAGGCGGCGGTGCGTAGTTGGAACCGCTCGCCCCCGCCCAGTACATTGGCGTTCTCGTAAGTAAGCCCCACGCCCAGACCGAGTTCGCTCTCAACATCGCTTACCACTTCGCGCTGCAGCGCAAACGTTTCGGCGCGCAGTTGATGACGCTCGCGGGTGCGCGCCTCAATTCGGATGGGCACGAACGCTTCGCCATTGGGAGCCAAGCGCAGTGAGTCGCTAAGCTGGGGCGTCAGATTGGTAAACGTGAACGCGCCGGTGCCTTCCAGCCGCCGCTTGGTGGCCAGCAGGCGCTCCTGGCTGTAGTAGGCGCCCGGGGTAAACTGCAGCGCGCGCTCCAGCAGGTTGGGGCTGAGCCGCTCTTCGTTGCGAATCGTTGCGGACACGGTGGGGGCGTAGCCAGCACTGCTATCAACAGGCACGTCTACCGTAGGCTGCCGTGTGCTGCTGTCAAAAAGGGGCCCTTCGACGTTGAACTGGACATCGCCGAAGCGGTAGCGGCGTCCGGGGCGCACACGCATGCGCACGTCGAACGAGTCGGGCTGCGGAGTGAAGACCAGGGCGCGAATCGAGTCGCGCGAAACGGCCGCGTACCCGCCGTTGCGCAGCGCACGCAGCACGCGCTGGCGCTCTTCGAGCAGCAGCGGCGTTTCGTAGCGCTGGTTTGCAATGGTCAGCTTGAACGGGTTCTCATCGGCGGGCGTCGCATTTTCGAAGACCGACTCGTTGACGATGCTGGCCTGTACGGGCTCGGGCAGGCCCTGCAGACCGCGGTACTCCAGCGAGCGTAAATACGTGGGCGGCCCCTCGTCGATGCGAAAATGCACGGTGACGCGGTCGCTATCATCGCCTTCCACAATATCGGCACTGATGCGGGCGTCGCGAAAGCCTTGCTGCTCATAGAATACACGCAGGCGCTCTACATCATTGTCGACCAGGCCGGGGTCCAGGTAGGCAGGCGCCTCGCCACTGGCGCGAAACGCATCGCCCACGCGCCCCCCCACCGTATCCCCAAACTGGTATACCCACCGCCACCATGTAAAGCCAGGGATGCTAAGGACGCGCCGGTTGGCCTGCGTTTGGATGCGCTGGCGCAGCCGCGTGGTGCGAATGGCGTCGTTCCCAGTAATGCGCACCTCCCGAATAACGGGCTGGTCGTCGAGCGATTCGGTGGTTAGCACCGGACGCTGTTGCGCCTGGGCGGGCTCTGCAATCAGAAGATGGCAGAGCAACGCCCCAACGAGTAGGCCCAGAAGGAGCCCCACCTTATGCGTCAGACGAAAAAAGGAATCCACAGAAACGGGGACTATGGCAAATACATGCGCAACGCGGCACCCTGTACATGCAGGACGCCGCGTTGTGTTGCCACACGCAAACGAAGGTGTACGGAGACGTATGACGCGTGGATGCGCCGATGTGCTTAATAGGTAGGCACGCTGTCGTCAATTTCTTTGCTCCACGCCAAGATGCCGCCTTTCAGGTTCGAGGCGTTGTACCCTTTTTGACGCAAGAACTTCGTGGCGCGTTCGGAGCGAGCCCCCGAGCGGCAGTGCACCACAATAGGCGTTTCGGCATCGGCGTTGAGCTCGCTCAGACGGTCGGGCAGCTCGTCCACGGGGATGAGCTGGTCGGCCTCTATCGAGGCGATCTCTGCTTCATGCGGCTTGCGTACATCGAGCACAAAGGGCGCGGTGCCGCTGTCGCGAGCCTGCTTCAGTTCGTGGACAGTGGTTTCGGGGACAGCCATATCGTCATCGGTTGATTCATTGGCATCGGGAATCCCGCAAAACGCCTCGTAGTCAATCAGTTCCGTCTGCGTTGGGTTGTCACTACAAATTACGCAATCCGGATTTTTGCGAACGCGCAGCGTGCGGAAGTTCATGCTCAGCGCATTGATCATGAGCAGCCGCCCAATCAGCGGCTCGCCGATACCAGTAAGCAGCTTGATGACCTCGGTGGCCTGTAGCGTGCCCACGAGTCCGGGCAGCACGCCCAGTACGCCGCCTTCGGCGCACGAGGGCACGAGTCCAGGAGGCGGGGGCTCCTCGTAGAGGCAGCGGTAGCACGGGCCGTCTTCGGTGGCAAAGACGGAGACCTGGCCCTCGAACCGGAAGATGGAGGCGTACACATTCGGTGTGCCCGTGAGCACGCAGGCGTCGTTCACCAGGTAGCGCGTCGGAAAGTTGTCGGTGCCATCGGCCACCACGTCGTACTGATCCACAATGTCGAGCGCGTTCTCGCTGCTCAGGCGCACGGCGTGGCGCGTGACCTCAACGTGCGGGTTCAGGTCGTTGAGGCGCTCCTCGGCGGCGTCGAGCTTGGGGCGCCCCACGTCGCTGGTGCCGTACAGAATTTGGCGTTGCAGATTGGAGGCCTCCACGTGGTCAAAGTCCACCAGTCCAATGTGGCCCACACCCGCAGCGGCCAGATACATGGCTGCGGGGGAGCCGAGTCCGCCCGCGCCTACGAGCAAGACCGAGGCGTTCTTGAGCGCCTCCTGCCCCTCGCGTCCGAATTCAGGCAGCGTAAGGTGGCGGTTGTAGCGGCGCAGCTCCTCCGAAGAGAGCGTCGCGGTCTGGTTGTCAGCTTGCATAGCAGATCGTAGCTATTGGAAGAAAAGACACAGCACGCAGCGTCAGCGAGAGCGTCCGCCTGCAATGGAGGGCACAATCGACACCTCGGCACCGTCGGTGAGGGCGGTGTCGGGCCCGTCGAGATAGCGGATGTCCTCGTCATCCACATAGATGTTCACGAACTGGCGCAGCGCGCCGTCGTCGTTGTACAGATTGCTCTTCAGGTCGGGGTAGCGCTCCACCAGGTTCTGCAGCGCGGTGCGCACGGTATCGCCCGTGGCATTGACGGTGGCCTGGTCGTTGGTGGCGCTACGGAGCGGGGTTGGAATGTGGAGGGTGACGGTCGGTGTGCTCATCAGAAAAAGTGGGGTTGTATGGAACGGTAGCGTAGTTTGCAACAGGTTTTGGGGGGATGCGAAGGCGAGGCATCCTATAGAACGTACGGGGGCAGGCGTTTAGGCGGGGGCTTCGGTGCGAATCGGCTCTTCCGTGAAGCGGGAGCGGTCGGGCGCCAACTGCCACGCCGTTATGTTGCGGGCCGTGCCGTTGTCCACCGACACGATGGCGTACGTGTAGCCCGAAAACGTCGCCTGCTCCAGGTCGGTTGCTGACGGCTGGGCCGGGTGGTCGGGGTGCGAGTGGTAGATGCCAACAATATCGAGGCTCTGCTCGGTGGCAGCCCGTTGCGCCTCTCGAAACGCATCGGGCGGAATGAGGTAGCGCCGCTCACGGTTGGCATCTTGCTCATTATCAACGCGCTCAATAGCAGTTACGACGTTGGTACCGTCTTGGATGCGGCCCAACAGAAAGCCGCAGATCTCTTCAGGATAACCGGATTCTCCGTGAGCACGAATAGCTTGGAGGACATCGGGGGAGGCAATCATGGGGTGTAGAAATAGTTGGGAGACAGCACGTTACGCGTTATTCGACCATAAGTCGCCACTGAGGTAGCGGGTACCGGTATCACACAAAATAGTGACGACGTGTCCGGCGTGGAGCGTGCGGGCATGGCGGAGCGCCGTAGCTACGTTGGCCCCTGCTGAAGGCCCTACGAGGAGGCCCTCTTCGGCAGCCAGGCGCCGGGTCATAGTGTGAGCGGTTTCGGTGGAGCAGGTGGCCTGGGCATCTGCCAAACTGCTATCGTAAATGGAGGGCGTATGCGCGGTAGGCAAGTGCTTGAGCCCTTCGAGTCCGTGCAGCGCGGTATCCGGCTGCATTGCAATGCAGGTGATGGCACCGTCGTATTCCTTCAGGCGACGCGCCACGCCGGTGAAGGTGCCCGTGGTACCGAGTCCGGCCACGAAGTGCGTAATGCGCTCGTTGGTCTGGGTCCAGATTTCGGGCGCGGTGGTGTCGTAGTGGGCCTGCCAGTTGGCGTCGTTGCTGTACTGATCGGGGTAGAAATAGCGGTCGGGGTGCGCCTCCACGAGTTCTTGCACGCGGGCTTGCGCACCATCGGTGCCCTCCATCGGATCGGTCAAGATGAGCTCGGCTCCATACGCACGCAGCACGGCCTTGCGCTCGGTGGATGCGTTTTCGGGTAGCGCCAGTGCCACGTCGCGGTTCAGTGCAGCAGCAATCATCGCATAGGCGATGCCCGTGTTGCCGCTGGTGGCATCGATGAGGGTGTGATGCGGCTGGTAGGTGCCGGTGCGGAGCCCGTCTTCGATCATATGGCGGGCAGGGCGGTCCTTCACCGAGCCGCCGGGATTCAGGTGTTCAGCTTTCACCCACAGCGTTACGCCGTCGGGCAGGTCGTGCCCAATTTGGCGCAACGGAATGAGCGGAGTGTTGCCAATGGCATTAAGCAGCTCCGGGCGCGCACGGACTGTTGCATCAGCGGGTTGAGATGACACAGAACCAGACATAACAGGGAGATTATCCATAGAAAAAGCCTCTCGCAGCCAGGGCCGGAGAGGCGTGTGCAGCACAATTGCGATGTTAAAACCCATCATGCACCACACCCGCCGCCCTCCGGCCAGTCACAACAACAGCAAGGCCGACAGGGAGGGTAGATGCACATGGCGCGGTGTTCGTTACATGGCGTGCAGCGAATAACTAAGGTGTAGTAAGTGCGGCTCAATGCTCCGTTCCCGTGCATAAAGCATACGAACAGGCATTACGGATGCGACACATTGTGTGTGGTAACGCAGAGTGAGGAAGTGTCCTAACGGGAGACGTAGGGGCATGCTGATGCACGTCTAACAGGCGCTTGTGCCGCGTGTCCCACGAGGCACCGCCCTCGCGCACTCCAGGCACTATTTAGTTGGGTAGTGAATAGACATTAAGTGATAGCTCCCCTGATAAAAATCTTTCCTGGGGCGAACGGGGGACCGTTCGCTCCCGTCAATCCCACCGGAGACAGTCGCGCTAGGCAGCGCTCCCAGTCTCCGGCTACTGGTATATTTCCTCCATCACTTGGCGTTGAACCGCTATTTAGTTGCTACTTGGAGAGCTACTTGCGTGCCTGAATGAGGGGCCAAACCTTCTGGGCGCATGCGTAGGCAGCCTGGACGTCTTTCTCGCAGTAGCGCGCCACCTTGTTAATGTCGCCTGCAGCTACGAGGTCGGCCACGGCGCTGCCATCGCCTTCGTCTTTGGGGGAGTCGACACCGAGCAGCTCGCACAGCTCGTGCAAACGCATGGGCATCGGCCAGAGGCCCATCAGGTCGAGGTGGGGGG
>CAJXLX010000046.1 GCA_913056335.1 uncultured Rhodothermaceae bacterium | reverse complement strand
TGGTAGCGCGGGACTGGTACGTCCCGCGCTATGCAACTTCCACGTTTCCCTTGTCCTGCGGCGAACGGTCCCCCGTTCGCCCCGCACCAGAGACGTCCGCGCTGGGGCACTCCCAGTCTCCGGCTACTGGCTCATGTTCTCATCACTTAGCATTGAACCGCTCCCAGCGCTTCGCTCCTGATCCCGGGCTAAGGGAACCCATAGCCGGGGACCGCTTGCGTCCCCGGCGATCTGTGAGGCGAATGCTATCGGCACTGCATGTGCCCTGGGCGGCACGTCGCTAAACACGTACCCTCCGTTCGCCGACTGTAGGGATAGCGGTCCTCCGCTGGCTGCGGGGCGCATGGGCCTCGCGTTGGGGCGCACATTCAGTCAGGGCGCGAGAGCCTGCACTTGCGCGACATCCAAAACCATGCGGGTGGATGCCGGGAGCCTGCTGGCTGCGAGTCCGTATACACTATGCTTTTTGCTTTCCGTATCCCTGTAACTCTATATCACTTAGAACACCCCTTTCATGCCTGATACAACAACGTACACCGGGAAAGACATCCAAGTGCTCGAAGGGCTGGAGCCGGTACGCAAGCGGCCCGGAATGTACATTGGCGGCACGGGCAAACCGGGTCTGCATCATATGCTGTGGGAGGTGGTCGATAATGCCGTCGACGAGGCCACCAATGGGTATGCTTCATACATCGACGTGGTGCTGCACGAAGACGGTCAGAGTATGACCGTGCGCGACAATGGGCGGGGGATTCCAATTGATGTGCACCCGGAGAAGGGCATCTCAACGCTGCAGTTGATCCTGACCACGTTGCACTCCGGCGGCAAGTTTGACGGCAGCAACTACATCACTTCGGGCGGACTGCACGGCGTGGGGGCCTCCGTCGTGAATGCGCTCTCCACCGAGATGGTGGCGACCGTGAAGCGCGATGGCGCGGCATATGAGCAGCGCTACCGGCAGGGCACGCCGCTCGGCGATGTCGAGCAGATTGAGGACGATCCGCACGGAACCGGTACCGAGATCTTCTTTCGTCCGGATGTCGAGATCTTCGAATCGACCACGTTCGACGCGGCCTGGATCAAGGAGACGCTGGAGGTGAAGACCTTCCTGAATCGGTCGCTCAAGATCGTGTTCAAGGACGAGGTGAACGACGAGCGCCACGTCTTTCAACACGAGGGCGGCATTGTGGAGTATCTGGAGCACATGCTGGACGACCTGCAGGTGGCGCCCATCCACGATGATGTGTTTTCGCTGGTGGATGACGACTTCGAGGGCGACGGCCGCCTGGAGGTCGCGTTGCAGTGGACCGATGCGCCCAAGCCGAAGATTCTGTCGTATGTGAACGGCATTCCCACCCAGGATGGCGGCACGCATGAGCAGGGCCTGCGCCGCGCGGTGCGTACGACCTTGCGGGCCTACATGGATACGCACGACCTGGTGCCGCATCGGCTTGACATTGCCAGCGACGACACCCGCGAGGGGCTTGTGGCGATTGTGAATCTCTTTCATGTGGATCCGCAGTTTCAGGGGCAGACGAAGGACAAGCTCAACAATCCGGAGGTGCGCTCGCAGGTGAGCAGTTCGGTGCGCGTGGAACTGGAGCAGTACCTGAACGACCATCCGACTACGGGCGAGGCGATTGCGACGCGTGTGATTCAGGCGGCCAAAGCCCGCAAAGCCAGCCGCAGCGCCGCCTCGCGGGCCCGGAAGAGCAGCAGTAGTTCGCGTCGGTTGAATCTACCGGGCAAGCTGGCCGACTGCTCCTCGGACGTCCCCGGCGAGTGCGAGTTGTTCATTGTGGAGGGCGATTCGGCGGGCGGGTCGGCCAAGCAGGCCCGCGACCGCGCCACGCAGGCGGTGCTCCCCCTGCGCGGCAAGGTGCTAAACGCCGAGCAGGCCACGCTCAAACGCGTGCAGAACAACAAAGAGCTGTCGAACATCGTGCAGGCGCTGGGGTGCGGGCTCGGTGAAGGATTCAACCTGAACCACCTGCGCTATCATAAGATCATCCTCTTGATGGATGCGGACTCGGATGGCCACCACATCTCAACGCTGCTGCTCACGTTCTTCTACCGCTACCTGACGCCGCTCATCGAGGGCGGATACGTCTACATCGCCCAGCCGCCGCTCTACCGCATCGACGCGGGCAAAGACACCCACTGGGCGCTCGACGATGCGCAGCGCGATGCGATCATCGACACAATCAAGAGCGACGGGCGCAATCTGAATGTGGACATCCAGCGCTTTAAGGGATTGGGCGAGATGATGCCGAAGACGCTCAACGCCACCACACTGGATCCGGAGAAGCGCCGCCTGCTGGAGGTCACGATTCCGGACACGGAGCGCCTGCACACCGAGCAGACCATCACCGACCTGATGGGCCGCGACACTTCGGCGCGCTTCAACTTCATTATGCAGCACGCGACCGAGGCGGATGAGCTGGATGTGTAGAGCACGTCCTAAATCACAAATACGAAATCTTCCATGCTACATTCAGATCAGCCCGTAGACCACCCAGATAACGACGAATTGGGTTACGCACCTTTTGCCAAACATCTGGCTAAGTCGCTCCGCAGTATGGCACCGTTAGAGGGCTTTGTAATTTCACTCAATGGATCTTGGGGAAGTGGAAAGTCAACTATCCTCAACTTTGTGTCTCACTACATTGCAGAAGCGGAAGAGCAAGATAGAATCCCAGAGGATGAACGTGCAATCTGGTTCCGGTTCAACCCCTGGTGGTTCTCGGGGCGAGAAGATCTGACGCTCTCATTCTTCGATCAGATGCAAGAACAGGTAGGATCAAAGATAAAGGACATCAAAGATCACATCTCCAAACTTGGGTATGCTGCTTCAAAGATTCCAACTGAATACCTCTCTTTGGTGCCATACGGATCACTGGCAGAGCCGGCCGTCAAAAAGTTAATAGGCTTGATGCAGGATTCTGGCACAACGAGTGATGTGCTTTCTCTTAAAGAAAAAATATCTGATGAGTTAAAGAAGTCCGATCGCAAAATTATCGTCGTGATAGACGACATTGATCGTCTAACGTCTTCTGAGATTCAGACATTGTTTCGAACAATCAAAGCGATTGCGGACTTTCCGAACGTGATTTATCTGCTGGCCTACGACCGGAAGGTCGTTGAGAATGCTTTGGGGCGTTCATTCAGCGAAAGAGGATCTGACTACATTGACAAGATTGTTCAAGTCCCATTTACCCTTCCAGCGCCAAACCAAAACAAACTGCAGCGTCTGTTTACCAGTCAAGTTAAGGACCTGCTTGAAAGGACAGAGCCATATTACTTCGACTCTGAACGCTGGGGAAGAGTACACCCTCGGGGCCTCCAACCCCTTCTACAAACGCCGCGCATGATCACACGTGTACTCAACGCACTTCAAGTCACCTATCCAGCCGTTGCAGAAGATGTGAATGCGGTTGACTTTGTTGCAGTTGAGGTTATTCGTATTCTGGCGCCCGATCTGTATGATCACATACGCTCAAATAGGACGCTGGTCACGCAAGCACGAGAGTACAGTTCTACGGTGGGTGGCATCGCAAGGCTCGACGCTATGCTGGGAAAAGAGCATATGGAAGAACAAGAAGAGGAAAAGAAGGCTATACTAGACCGCTGGTTAGATGAGATAGATGCCAATCAAGAAGCAATCAAGATGCTGCTCAGCAATCTATTTCCACGATTTGCGGGTCATTACACATACTGGCAGGGGGATTTAGACGAAGATGATCAGTGGGAAAGGGAGCGCAGAATTTGCAGTCCCGACTTCTTCCATCTCTATTTCCGACTCTCTCTATCAGATGCTCAGGTAAGTGCAGAGGAGTTGGATGAGATAATTGCTGCTACAGAAAGAAAAAATGACCTCGTAGAAAAACTTCGTGGGCAACTCGGAGTCACTTTGTCAGATGGAGGGCCTCGTCTCAAACTGGTACTTGACCGCCTCAGAGAAATTGTTGAAGATCGCATTCCAGAGCAAAATATACCGGTCGTGATTGAGTCCTTGCTTTCAGTTGGTGATGAGTTACTGGAAATAGATCAGGCGAAACCGGCGCCCCTAACTTTTTCATACATACACAAGCGTATATACTCAATCATTGACGCAGGTCTTCGTAGAGTAGAGGATACAAGACGAAAGAAAATCCTCTACTCAGAGATAGATGAAGGGACGGCCATTGCCACCATTGCTCATGTGATGACACAGTTAGAAGCACAGCACGGGAGACACGGGAGTCGAGCAGTGAGCAATCCACTCTTTCCAGAAGACGAGGTGGATGAAATGGTGAATAGCGCGTTGTCAAAGATTCAGCAAGCAGCATCAGATGGTGAGTTGCTTGGCAGGCCAGCACTTGAGTTAGTGCTTCATCTTTGGAAAGAATGGGGGAGTGTAGATGAGGTAAAAGAGTGGGTTGCGGAGGCTACTGAGAATGATAAAGCGTTAGCAGACTTCGTTCTTTCTTTTATGCGCCATCCAATAATACATAGAGGCACTGTCACTGTCACACATCGGGTAGATCCTCGAGATATAGATCCATTCGTTGAAAGTAAGACCATCATTGATCGCATTCGGTCTGTCAAGAGTGACTCCTCGCTTACAGAACAACAGCGCATCGCACTTTCTCAATTTAAAAAGGAATACGATTTAATTGAGAGTGGTAAAGACCCTGATCACGAATTGTAGCAACTCATTACAGTTGTAGAAATCGGATCACAACAAGCGTGTGGTCTTCCCAATTCCCAAAACCAGAAAGCCCTTGAACAAAGCGCAAGCCTTCACTATCGCAGAAGATCAGTCGTAATTCGCAGGAGCCAGCCGCGTATCCACCGGAAACGGCGTGGGGTCTTCGATGGAGAGGGTCGCAAAATCGGGGTGCTGGATGTTGAGGAGCATGTTGTACTGCACCGGCACCACCGCCGAGGGCACCTGCAGCGCCACCGATTGCTGCTGCTGATGCCAGAACGTGCCGATCTGCTGCGTCGACGCCGGCCACGGCCACGTTTGCCAGTCATCGGGGCGTTGCTCCTCGGGCACCGTCAGCACATGGGCTGCTTCGTCCAACTGGATGCGAAAGAGCACGTAGTCGGCCGTCAGCAGGTCGGCGCGGCCGGTGTGCACCAGCGTCTCCAGCAGCGCCGTGGCGGGCTGGTCGGCGGCATACACCATCGGGATGCCTTGCTCGTGCCAGCGTCCCCGCCCGCGGGAGCCGCGGAAGGCGGTGTCGGCATAGACGGCTTTGGTGAGGCGGTAGACAGTCACGCGCAGCGAGGAGGATGCAGAGAGCGAGGCGTTTTGCCAGTCTGGGGGGCTCGGGGGATGCGAAAGGCCGGTGTGCTACACGCCAGCATCATGCGGCGCCGGTTTCGTCGATCGTGGTGAGCAGGTCTTCCACCTCGCGCAGGCCGGGCTCGGTATCCAGGCGCTCCAGCGGAGTTTCACCGCCCAGCAGGCCGTGTGGCGTTTTGAGCCAGATGCGGACCGCATCGTCGGAGGCCAACGCCCGGCGGCTCTGCTGCCAGATGTGCAGGAGGCGCCAGAGGCGGTCGGACTCCACAGCCGTCAGGTCCTGCCCCTGCTTGCGGCGGCGCTGCAGCGTGCGCACCGAGATGCCCAGCACGTCTTGTAGGGCGGCCTGGCCCAGGTTCAACGCCGCGACCACATCGTCGAGCGCAGAGAGGCCCAGCCCCTCGCGTACCTGCTCGCGACCGGGCGGCGTCTCGGCATCTGCTGCGCCCGACCGAAAGGCGCGCAGGGCGTCTTCGAAGGTGGACTGATCAGCGGGGCGAGAGGGGACAGCCGGGGCAGACATAAGACACTTACGCGTTTATTAGGACATCCGTGCGACATGAATGCGACAGATGGCGCCCAGGTTTCTACATCTGACGTATTGCACTCTGGTGCATCAGACCATCACCGACCTGATGGGCCGCGACACGTCTGCGCGCTTCAATTTCATCATGCAGCACGCGACCGAGGCGGATGAGCTGGATGTGTAGGGCCTGCCCCCAACCGTGAAGCTCTTGAATAAAACACACTCCCTACCCATACGGAGCGGATCAAAAGAAGACGATGTGTGTGCATAGCGCTTGCAAAAACAAAGGCCCGTAGCTCAACTGGTAGAGCAACAGACTCTTAATCTGTGGGTTGGGGGTTCGAGACCCTCCGGGCCTACTATCACGAAGCAGAACGCCCCGAATCACCTGGCACCGGGTGGCGCGGGGCGTTTTGCGTTTGGGGCCAATCTAATCTTGGTCGCGGTTCAACGCTAAGTGATGGAGGCAATAGGGCAGTAGCTGGCGACTGGGAGCGCCGCCCGGCGCGAACGTCTCTGGCATCGATGACAGGAGCGAACGGGGGACCGTTCGCCTCAGGAAAGATTTTTATCAGAGGAGTTATCACTTAACGTCTATCCACTACCCTAATCTTGTGGATGGGGACGCTGAGGAACTGTTGGCCCGCACAAAAATAGGCAAACCTGCTGCGAGCTACTGGCGTCGTCCATTGCATCCGCGCCGCAGATACGTCAGAGCTGGGCTGGAGGGATGCACGCCATCCCCGTGCGCAGCATTTTTGTTGTATCACTTCTTCTGACATCTCTCTTTCCTGTCAGCATTTCCTGTGCAGGAGGCAAGAATGTAGCGTGCTCCTACCGTTACGTTGTCAGCGCAAGGCATCCAACGACCTCGGCACACCTGTTACGTTCCTCCAATTCCTGCCCAACGCCTCTACACAGCGAAAACTATCCGCTTCGTGCGGGTTGTATGGTATGCAGTACGGACTTGTGCTGCCGCCGTACGCACACCACGTGCTACAGGCATTCTGCTGTATCCCCGCTTATCGTACATGCTTCCTTATGGCTACTTCCACTCCCGTAGAAACGGTCACAACCGATGTGCTCATCATTGGTGCCGGTGCGGCTGGGCTTCGCACCAGCATTGAGCTGGCGGAGAAGGGCATCGACTGTCTGGTGCTGGGCAAGCGCGACCATGGCGATGCGCACACCATCTGGGCTGCCGGCGGTATCAACGCCTCGCTGGGCAGCCTCGATCCTGAAGACCGCTGGGAAATCCACGCCGCCGACACCTTCAACGAAGGGCATCTCGTGAACGATGTCACCGCGGTCGAGACGCTCTGCCAGC
Organism: uncultured Rhodothermaceae bacterium; assembly: GCA_913056335.1. GTDB lineage: Bacteria > Bacteroidota > Rhodothermia > Rhodothermales > Salinibacteraceae > Longimonas. The sequence goes on along the minus strand of CAJXLX010000046.1, from coordinate 15,116 downwards.
GGGCCCCCGAGCGCATCCGCGAGTTGGATGCGTGGGGCATGGACTTCAACCGCACCGACGACGGCAACATCAATCAGCGCTACTTCGGTGCGCAGTCGTTTCGGCGCACCTGCTTCGTGGGCGACCGCACGGGCAAGGCGCTGATGGAAACCCTCGTGCAGAAGGCCATGACCCTGAACGTGCCCTATCGCCAGAATCTCTACATCACGGATCTGGTGGTGGACGATGGGCGCGCGACGGGCGCAGTCGGATTTGATATGGAAACTGGCCGTCCGGTGGCATTCGATGCGGATGCCGTGGTCATTGCTGCGGGCGGACACACCTCGCTCTTCCGCCGCAGTTCATCGCGTCCCGATGAGAACACGGGCGATGCGCAGGCGCTGGCCTTTCGGGCAGGTGTGTCGCTGCGCGACATGGAGTTCGTGCAGTTTCACCCCACCGGCAAGGTGCGTCCGGCGGAGGAAGCGGGGCACCTCGTCACCGAGGCCGTTCGCGGCGAAGGCGGACGCCTCTATAACGCGAAGGGCGAGCGCTTCATGGAACGCTACTCCCCGAATCAGATGGAACTGGACGCCCGCGACGTGGTGGCCCGCGCCATTGAGCAGGAAGTTCGCGAGGGACGCGGCACCGAGAACGATGCGGTCTTGCTCGATATCTCGCACCGCGACGATGCGCACATCCACGAGCGGCTGCCGCGCATGGTGGAAGAGTTTGTCGAGCAGGGCGTCGACATCACCAAAGAGCCGATGGAGGTCGCCCCCACCGCGCACTACGCGATGGGCGGCATTGAAGTCAACTTTGAGACGGGCCAAACCGAGGTCGACGGACTCTACGCCGTAGGCGAGTGTACTGCGGGCGTACACGGTGCCAACCGCCTGGGCGGCAACTCGCTTGTGGAAACGATTGTCTTTGGCCAGATTACGGGGCAGCATATCGCCGAAACGCTGCCGTCTCGCCCCCACGCGCCACTTTCTGAGACCCAGGTTCGCAAATACGTAGCCGCGCAAGAAGACCTTGCTGTCTCTGAAGGGGTCCACACGCCTGAGGAGATCATGACGCGCCTGCGCAATCTGATGTGGGATCATGCAGGCATTCTGCGCAATGAAGACAGCCTGCTCACAGGGCTGCATCAGCTGCAGCAGTTGCAGGAGGCCGCGCGCGACTTGGACGTGCAGTCCGACCGCACCTCGCTGCGCTACGAGAATGCGCAGAACGTGCGGTGCATGCTAACCACGGCAGAGACGATTCTGCGCGGCGCACTGGAGCGCACCGAGTCGCGCGGTGCCCATGCCCGCACCGACTACCCGGACAAAGATCCGGCTTGGAAGCAGAACATTCGCTGCGTTCCTACGGGCAACGGCGGCATGGAGGTAGCCATCCATTCGGTGGATGCGCCGTCGGCTCCGGTACAGCGTGCTATCGACGAAGAGCACGAGCTGGATTATCATCACCTGGAGTAGCTGCAGGTGCTTATCTGCAGCGCTTTATCGCTGGGACACAGCGTGATTGGGGTTGCGGAATCACGATTCGTTCCCACACACTGCTGGCCCCATAATGCCTGCTCGCCGCCCAACCTATATCGCAACCGTAACCGTAGCCGCCGCTGTCGTCTTGCTTGTGCTGGGCGGCAGCGGCGGCACGTTTTTGCCTGAACCTGCGTCCTCATCACCTATGCCAACTCGCTTCGACTCGCTGCCTGCTCCGTCGCCCGATTGGTCTGCCGAAGAGGTGGTGCGCCTTCAGGTGGATGCACTGGGCCGCAACGACGTGCCGCATGCTGATGCCGGGATTGAGGCGGCGTTCCGCTTTGCCTCGCCCGCTAACAAACGCGCTACGGGTCCGCTGGAGCGGTTTCGGCTGCTCTTTGAAACAGAGGCGTACGGTCCCATGCTCGACCACGACGGCGCTCGATACAGCGCGGTGCAGCAGACCGACACGCAGGCGCGCATGGGTGTGATGCTCTCTACCGAGTCTGGATCCGTTGGGTATGTGTTTCAGTTGTCGAAACAGACGCAGGCCCCGCATCAAGACTGCTGGATGACCGATGGCGTGCGGCGCGTGCCGGTGTCGTCGATTTCGGCCTGAGTCTAATGAGTTTGAGCGGAAGGATACAGCGACCATGCCTCCAATGACGCTTGCACGCATCGTATCGGGCGGACAGACGGGCGTAGACCGGGCGGCCTTGGATGCGGCTCTGGACGCTGGCGTGCCGGTGGGCGGCTGGTGCCCGAAGGGGCGGCGGGCCGCGGACGGCCCCATTCCCGCGCGCTACCCGCTCACCGAAACGCCCACCAAACGCTATGCGCAGCGCACCGCCTGGAACGTGCGCGATAGCGACGGCACGCTCATCCTGCACCAGCAGCCGCTTGCAGGCGGCACCGCCCTGACCCAGCACGAAGCGAGGGAGCAAGGACGTCCGTGCCGCATTGTAACGCTGGATTCCTTCCACCCCACCAACGATGCCCTGCAGTGGATCCACACGCACGGCATCGAGGTGCTAAACGTTGCCGGCCCACGCGCCAGCGAGGAACCCGGCATCTACGCAGCCGCCTACGCCTTCATGAAATCGATCTGCGAGCAGGCTGCATAGCTCGAAGAAGCGGGATCTGCACGCGGGCAGGAGCCGTGCCTATGCATCCCTCTACCTTCATCCTGACCAGCCCTTGCCCTATGTCTGCCTCTATCGACGCCTCCGCCCTCCAGATTGAGCACGACGAAGCCAACCAGCGCTTTGTGGCGGTGCTCGACGATGAAGGCCGCGAGGCGGTGGTTACGTATCGACGCCTCGATGGCCAGCTCGGACTCACGCACACGGGCGTGCCCCCGCAGTACCGACGCCAGGGCATTGCGGGCACTATGGTTAAGCATGTGCTGGAGCATGCCCGCACTCAGGATATGACGGTGGTGCCGTACTGCTCGTACGTGGTCCACTACATCAACGAGCACCCGGAGTACAAATCGTTGCTGAACAAATAGATACTGGATCTACGCTTCATGCTCTGGCGACCGATATAGCCCCAGCAGACGCTCGGCGGCGGTGTAGGCGCTCTGCGTGCCCGAGGCCACATCATCCTCCAGATCTGGAAGGGCCTGCTGCACCCGGTTGTTTGCGTAGAAGTCTTGCTGGAGCGCGTGGTCGATCGTGGCCCGCAGCCAGTGCCGCGCCTGCTGAGCCCGCCGCTCCTCGAAGGCTCCTGTCTCGCGCAGGTGGTCGATGCAGTCGCGCACCGATTGCCACACCTCCGTAATGCCATTGCTCTTGAGGGCCGAGCACGTGAGCACCGGCGGCGTCCACCCCGACGTGCGTTCCGGGAGCAGCTGTAGCGCCTGGGTGAGCGTTTGGCGCGTCTGCTGCACAACGGTGTCTTCGTGCGCATCGGCCTTATTAATGACAATGGCGTCGGCCATCTCCATAATGCCGCGCTTGATGCCCTGCAGTTCGTCGCCCGTGTGCGCCAGCGCCAGCAGCAGAAAGCAGTCGACCATTGCGTGCACGGCGGTTTCGGACTGCCCCACGCCTACGGTTTCCACCAGAATGTGCGTAAACCCCGCAGCCTCGCACAGCAGAATGGTCTCGCGCGTGGTGCGGGCCACCCCACCCAGCGAGCCGCCGGTGGGTGAGGGACGAATGAACGCGTTCTCGTGCGTGGCCAGCTTCGGCATGCGCGTCTTGTCGCCCAAGATGCTGCCGCGACTGCGCTCACTGCTCGGATCTACGGTGAGCACCGCCACTTGCTTTCCTGAGTCCGCCAGGTGCAGCCCCAGCGCTTCGATGAAGGTGCTCTTGCCGACCCCCGGAATCCCTGTAATGCCAATGCGAACGCTGCTGGGACGAGCAGATGCGCAGGCATCCAGCACAGTACGTGCCTGCTTCTGGTCATCGGGACGCGTGCTCTCGATGAGCGTGATGGCGCGGCTGAGCATCACGCGGTTCCTGTTGCGCAGCCCGCGCAGGTAGGCCGCGGTGTCGAACTGCTGTGTCGGCTCCACGTGGCGCTTCAGATGCGGATTCATCGATGAGACAGCTCCGTCAGCGCGATGCTCGGACAGGGCCGAACGAGAGGTAGACATAGGAAAAACCAGAATAATGCAGCACAAGACACGAATCTGTTCCAGGCTCCAAGTAAACGGATACCCACAACATGGAGGTCCCCCACGCACGGCCCGGTATCCCTTGTGCCCCGTTTGCCTCATGAGGGGCCAGGCTGCAAGTGCACGTTTGTATCGTGCGTGCCTTATCAGAGTTATCACATGCAGGCAAAACACCTGTTGGTATACCTCGTTGTGGCAACAGTCACGCTCGGGTTCCCCTACTCGCATGTTGTTCACAACCGCTTGCTTACATGCCTGACTCCGATACCGCTTCTGCGGATGCGCCACCTGCCATTGACGTGCGCAACTTGTACAAGGTCTTCGGCGATTCCCCTGACGAGGCGCTTGACTTGCTTAGCAAGGGCCACTCGAACGAGGAGATTCTGGATAAAACCGACTGCACCGTTGCTGTAAACGACGCCTCGTTTAGCGTACGCAAAGGCGAAATTTTCGTCTTGATGGGTCTTTCCGGCAGTGGGAAATCCACGCTGCTCCGCTGCATGAACCGGCTCATTGAGCCCACCAAAGGCTCTGTGCTGGTAGATGGCGACGACATCACACAGATGAGCGATCATGAGATGCGATCGCTCTGCCAGAAGGTGTCGATGGTCTTCCAGCACTTTGGGCTTTTGCCGCACCGCACCACGCAATCGAACGTTGAGTTTGGGCTGGAGGTGCGCGGCGTAGACAAGGAAACGCGGAGTAAGCGCGCCAAAGAGGCGATTGACCTGGTGGGCCTGAGTGGCTACGAAGACCACACGCCCGATGCGCTCTCCGGCGGTATGCAGCAGCGCGTAGGGCTGGCCCGGGCCTTGGCGAATGACCCCAGCATCTTGCTGATGGATGAGCCGTTTAGCGCACTCGACCCGCTCATCCGCAGCGAGATGCAGAACGAGCTGCTGAACCTGCAGCAAGAGATGCAGGAGACCATCCTGTTCGTAACCCACGACCTGGACGAGGCGCTCAAGATTGGAGACCGTGTGGCCATCATGAAGTCCGGGCGCATCGTACAGGTAGGCACGCCCGAGGAAATCCTCACCGAGCCTGCCGATGAGTACGTGCGCTCATTCGTGCAAGACGTGGATCGCACGCGTGTCATCCAGGCGTCCACACTCATGCGGTCGTACCCAACCGTGCACCTGGCCGACGCTGAGTCCGAAGAGCAGCCGCACGGACCGGCTGTTGCTATTCGCAAGATGCGCAGCGAAGGTACCGATCTGGTTTATGCGGTCGATGCCGAGCAGCGCCTCGTGGGCATGGTGCACCTTGACGCCGCCGTGGATCTGCGTACCCAAGACCGCTCCAACCTGCACGAAGCCCTCACCCGCGACGTACCTACCGCGCACGAAAACACGCCTGTAGCGGCGCTCTTGCCGGTTGTGTTCGAAGCCGACCTCCCGGTGGCTATCCTCAACGACAACGACGAACTTGTGGGCGTAGTCGACCGCGCTTCCATCCTATCCGAAGTTACGACCAACATTGAGAACCTGATGGAGTCAGGTGCCCTCAACAAAGACGCCACGCCCGAGAAGGCCCACGTCAGCCGCACGCTTGATGGCCAAGCGTCTGCTCCTGCAACCGAGTCTGCATAACCTCTCCCGATCAACGCATCCCGTTGTGCAAAGCTGTGGGATGCTTTTTGTTGTTACTTGCAATAACGGATACCAACACGCCGTGCTTGAATTTGACATTGGAGCTGAGTTTGAGTCGCTCATTCAGTGGCTCACAGCCAACTTCTCTCCGTTCTTCGATGCCATCACGCAGTTTATTACGCTGCTCATTGACGGACTGGAGGCGGTGCTGCTCTATCCACCCAGCTACGTGATGATTGCGCTACTGACCGCCCTGGCGTGGTGGACCTGCTCGCGGGGTATGGCGGCCTTCAGTTTTGTAGGCCTGTTGCTCATCGACCAGGTCACCATTCCCCTTCCGTTCTGGGATACCGCGCTCGTTTTTGGCATGGACTTCTGGGAGCTTCTGATGCAAACCGTGGCGCTTACGCTCATTGCTACGTTGCTCTGCCTGGTTGTAGGCATTCCTGTGGGTATCTGGGCCTCAAAGAATGAAACCGTCAACCAGAGCGTGCGCCCGGTGCTTGACTTTATGCAGACCATGCCTGCGTTTGTGTATCTAATTCCCGCTGTGCTGCTCTTTGGGCTCGGCAAGGTGCCCGGCGTCATTGCCACCTTTATCTTTGCCACGCCGCCTGTGGTGCGGCTTACCAACTTGGGCATCCGCGAGGTACCCGAGGAGGTCGTGGAGGCCTCGCGCTCTTTTGGCGCCACCACCCGACAGACGCTGCTCAAGGTGGAGCTTCCCGTGGCCCTGCCAACCATTATGGCAGGCGTTAATCAGACCATTATGCTCGCACTATCGATGGTTGTCATTGCCGCACTCATTGGAGCGGAGGGCCTGGGTGGCCCCGTTGTGCGCGGCGTTACCCAGCTTCAAATTGCTGACGGCTTCAACGGCGGACTCGCCATTGTCATCCTGGCTATCTACCTCGATCGCATTACGCAGTCGATCGGCGAGCAAGCGGCCACCGCAAACGGAGGCACCGAATCTTCATGACGTGCCGTGTGCCACCCGCTTGGGCAGCCCCTCGGCATCCCCAACCGTTATTCCTTCGTAACACGCTGAAATATGCAGGAGGATTATACAAAGTTTACGTTATTAGATAAACTATTTGGGGATGCGTTCATTGCGTGGTAGCGGACAAGACGGGCGGTTTGCTCCGTGCGCCGCACGTCCTGCTCACTTACCTATTGCACAGACCTCTTTTTTCGCATGATGAACTCTGCACACGCTTCGCAATCCCCCTCGTCCTCTTGGACGACGATGGTGGCTGTTTTCTTGCTCGCGGGCGGCCTGCTCCTCACCGGATGCAGCAGCTCCTCTGAGAGCGACTCCAGCGGCGAGCGCGAATCCATCCGCCTCGTGTACGTCAACTGGGTCGAAGGCATTGCCATGGCCCATGTCATGCACGAACTACTCCAAGACAGCCTGAGCGTAGAGGTGGAGCAGATGAGCGAGGTTACCGGGGGCGGCACGGCCTTCACCTCGGTTGCTTCGGGCGGATCCGATGTGTTTGTGGAAGCCTGGCTTCCCACCACGCACAGCGCCTCGTGGGAGAAGCACAGCGGCGATCTCCAGAAGATTGGGCAATGGTACGACCGCACCACCGTGGGTCTTACCGTGCCCGCCTACACCGACATTCAGAGCGTAGCGGATCTGGCTGATCACCGTGAGGCCTTGAATGGACGTATTCACGGGATCGAATCTGGCGCTGCCGTGAATCAGCAGACGCGTGAGATCCTGGAAAACAACAACATTGAAGGATTTGAGGTGCTCGCCTCCAGCGGACCCGCCACCTGGTCTGAGCTGCAGCGCTCCATCCAGAACGAGGAGCCCATCGTTGTTACCGGCTGGCAGCCGCACTGGAAGTGGGGCCGCTACGACCTGCGTTACCTTGAAGGGGCCCAGACGGAGCAGTCGCCTGTGTTTGGCGATCCAGAGGACATCTTCGCTGTCGCCCGCACCGACTTTGAAGACGAGTTTCCGCCCCGCGTGGTGCAATTCTTCGATAACGTGAACGTAGGCAACGAAGCCCTGAGTTCGCTCATGCAGCCGTTCCGCCCCGACGCGGATACCGATGATCCCTTTGCGGCCGCCCAAGAGTGGATTCAGAATCACCCTGACCTCGTTAGCAGCTGGATTCCTGAAAACGCTGGTGCCGCTACGGCAACAGCCTCCGCACAGTAGACACAACCGGCCTCTGCTGCTCTCCATGCTCACGCAGGTGCGCGCAGAGGCCTTTTCTTTGCCTTGTTTGTCGTTTTCGGCGGCCCTCATGTCGCCGTTTCGTTCTCTTCGTCCCTAACTACCCATACTTCGTGATTCGACACGTTACCCTCCTGGGCGTCTTCTGCCTCAGCCTCCTGATGGCTCCGCTGGCCACCGCGCAGTCCACCGACGATGGTGCGGAACCGGCCTCTACCGAGGCAACCACCGAGGCGTCAACATCCGTCGCGCAGGAAGAGGAACCCACCCTCGACGTCAACTTCACCGGCTCGCTACGCTTCAACGCGCTCTTCCGCGCCTACGGTGCCAACACCGGCTTTGAACAGAAGGCCGACCGCAAGCTTGGCAATGGCGGCTTTACCTTCGACACCTTTCGCATCGGCGCGAATGGCTCGTACGGCGACCTCGTTTTCGATGCCGAGTACGCCATCTACCCAGATGCCTTCGGCGGGCTCTTCATCCATCACGGATGGGCCGGATACAACTTTAGCGATGCGCTGCAAGCCCAGGTGGGCGTTAGCCAGGTGCCCTTTGGCATCCAGCCGTACGCCTCCAGCAGTTGGTTCTTCAACAACACGTACTACGTGGGCCTTGAAGACGATTACGACGCGGGCGTCAAGCTGATGTATCAAGACGGTCCGTGGGACGTGCAGGCGGCCTATTACATGAACGCTGAAGGATCGACGTTCTACGGAAGCACTAACGCTTCCCGCTACTCTTACGACGTGGTGCCGAACGGAAGCGATGCGCGCGATAACCTGAGCGAGGAAAACCAGTTTAACGGTAAGGTTGCGTACTCCTTCGACTACGGCGATCAGGGTTTCACCAAAGTGGGCGTGTCCGGTCAGTACGGACAGCTACTCAATGAAAACACCGGCGAAACCGACTCCCACTATGCCTACGCGGGTCACCTGCAGAGCCGCTATGGCGGATTCGGCGCTAAGCTCGAGGTAGCACAACAGACGTTCAACCCGCCGGTAAGCAGCGGGCAGAGCGAAGACTTTGTCACGATGGGCGCCTACAACGGCACGTACAACGTGTCCAGCGAGCACACGGTGTACTCGTCAAGCTTGTCGTACCGCGTTCCTGTTGAAGCAGGCCCTGTGTCGCAGATTAAGCCGTACTACGACTTCAGCATGGTCACAGACAAGTCTGTGGACAGCTGGAACGACAACGTATCGCACGTAGCCGGCTTCCTCACGAGCGCCGGTCCGCTGTTCGTGTACACCGACCTCATTATCAGCAAGGGCCACCCGTTCAACCAGCCGTTTGATGGCAGCTTCGGCACCATCATGGCCCAGCAGAGCGACAACGAATGGCGCACGGCCTTTAACATCAACATTGGGCTCTACTTCTAACGTCCAGTGCGTCCTGCACACCGATGCAGCGCTGCCTTGCCATGTGCAGGGCAGCGCTGTAGTTTTTTGTGGAGGGATGCCCAGCGTGGATCTTCGCGTCCATGCACCGCTTCATCTTCCCCGATCATCTTTTATCTCAACACCCGAGTCTTATGGCCGACACTCCTTCGCTCACCTCCAAGCAGCGCGCCTTTTTGCGCAGTGCCTCGCACGACCTCGACCCCGTCGTTCGCATTGGCGATAGCGGACTTACCGACGCCGTCGTCGCTGCGGTGGCAGAAGCCTTCAACACGCGCGAACTGCTCAAAGTGAAAACGCTCGGCGCCTCGCCCAACGAAGTGCATGCGCTAAGCGACGACCTTCTGGCCCGCCTCGACACCAACGAGTCGCCGGTGCACGTGGTGCAGGTGATTGGCAGCATCATGATCTTGTATCGCCCATTCCCCGAGGAGCCCAAGCTGGAACTGCCGTAGTGAACCATGAGGTGTGGAAGGATGGAAGTGAGATCATCCATCCTTCTATCCCTCCCTCAAACGTTCGTCTCGTCGGGGACTTCAGCCCATCCGTCTTGGTCAATCTCGGCCATGATCGGAAAAAGCTGGTCGAGTCCCTCATCGACTTTCGTCTGCGCGACGTGGTTGATGTAGTTGCTCAGCGTCTTGAGGCTGATGAGCGCATTGATTTCGTAGAGATGCATGCGGGTGATGCCGCGATCGTCCAACTGGCTCAGGTCCTCTTCATCCAGCCAGCCGCTCTTGTCAAGGATAAGGCGCGTAGCCTGCACAACGGCCTTCAGGCGCTCACTCTGGGGCAAGTGGCCCCGGTTGATGGCCTCGATATCTTCTTTGGAGAGCCCGGCTGCGTATCCCAACGCCGCATGAGTGCGCGCACAGTAGTGGCAGTCGTTGTAGCGTGAGATCGCCAGGATCACCGCCTCGCGCTCATCATTGGCCAGTTCGCCGTCTTCCATAAGCTCCATCGCCGCAATATAGATCTGCGCAACAGCCGGATTTTCTTCGTTCACCACCTTGATGATCTCGGGCACGAGTCCATAGTAGGCCTCGGCCATTGCAACGGAACGGTTGTACTCGGTTTCGCTTGGGGCAGGCATATCAGCGTTGAGGTAGGGAAGCAGTACACGACGGATCGCAGGCGCAGGTAGACAACAGAGCGTTTAGCCCATAAAGAGCCGCTGGCGCTTGGGATCAGCCGGCTGTTGAAAGCGATCGCCCATGCGCTCGTCGAGCGGTCGGAGGGGAGCCTCGACCGGGAAGTCGCTTATGTGATGCGTGAACGCTGTCATTTTCTTCATTCCCGTAAAGGCAAAGATTTCGTACAGCTCGCCACGGCGCACGCCGCGCTGGCGGAGTCCCTTCAGTTCTTTCGGGCTGAACCACGCGCGCCGTTCACATGCCAACCGGGTCGCCTCAACAAGAGCCTGGATCCGGTCGTCGTCTACCGGATCGCCGTCTAACAAGTGGCCTACGATCTGTGCCGATAGCCCCGCATCCAATGCCATCCGTGCATGCACAACAGCGTCGTAGCGACTGTTGTGATACCGCGCCAGCTCAATCAGTACCGCCTGCTGCTCGCGGCGCGTTAGTACACCTTTGAGCAGCGCCTCATCAGCAATCAAGTACACCGCAGCAGGCGCGGTGGTGTGTGAACCCGTTTCCTCAAAAAAGCCCGGCATAACGCCGAATTTTTGTTGGGCTTCTTCGCGTATCTCTGCAATCGATGGCTTTTCCATTAGATATGGGGAGATTCATGAATTAAATAGCTATCGCTTTTTACAATCTATGCATGTACCGGATTGTACAATGCCTGCAGCGAGATGTCAACCGTGGCAGCTCTATTTAGAGGGAGCACTTAACAGTACGAAGTATCCCCCCTGAACGGATTGTGCACAAACTGTTAATACGAAAGCGTAAAGAAGTCTTCGTCGCGGTTGGCATGCAGCATGAGCAGATCTGCCTGCGTAAGCTGCACGAGGATGGCCGATGCTTCCTCTTCGGGCAGATCGGCCATGCGGGCGAACTCGGCGACGGTAACGCGCCCGTAGTCGTTTAGATAGCTGAGCAGCAGTGATTCCGACTCTCCAAACGACACCGACATGCCGTTGGTCGCGGGGCGCTCTTCCATCAGCCGGACCGACTCGGGGCTTGCTTCTACGCTCATGTCGTCAACCCGAACGTACGCCAGCCCTTCGCTCTCCACGGCGTCGCGCAACACGTGGGGCTTGCCCGGGCTTTCGGGCACATGCACCACCAGCACATCGCGGCGTGGCGCAATGACGACACGGTCGGTGTGATACGACACGGGCGGGTCACACAGCTGGCTGATCGCACGGCGCAGCATGAATGCTTCTTCTGCAGCGTCATCCACGCCCACGAGGGTGCCGTCGTCATCCACGCCAAGCAGGATGCGCCCGCCGTCGGTATTAGCCAATGCGATAACTTCTTTGGCAATGCGCTCGGCCCGTGGCACGCGGTGCTTAAACTCCAACGTGCGCCCTTCGCCCAGCGAAACCAGTTGCTTTAGTTCTTGGAGCGTCATACGTAGTAGATTTGTACCAACAGGACGTAAGCAAACGCCTGCTGCTGGATCGTGTTGTACGACGACGCAAAATAGTAGCTACTTCTGCCCATCAGGGCGGTTGCGCTACAGCACGCGCGCCTGACTGCTACACTACGAAGAGACGGGGCGCACTTCGGGCTTCGGAGCGCGCGCCATGAGGCGTTCCATGAGGCGATGGGGATCGGCGTCTTCGTGCAGAATTGCGTGCACGGCGGCGGTAATCGGCATGTCTACGTTGTGCTCCTTCGCCAGGCGATGAATGGCCTTGGTGGTGTACACGCCCTCGGCCACCATGTGCATCGCCTCAAGCGCTTCATTGAGCGTGTGGCCGCGCCCCAGTTGCTCGCCGAGATGACGGTTGCGGCTGTGTCCGCTCACGCAGGTCACAACCAGATCGCCGATACCCGCAAGCCCGGCAAACGTCTCTGGCGCCGCGCCCAGCGCATGCCCCAGACGGCGCAGCTCGGCCAGTCCGCGCGTAATGAGTGCCGCTTTGGCGTTATCGCCGTAGCCTACACCATCGCAGATGCCCGCGGCCAGCGCCAACACATTCTTCGCCGCCCCAGCCAGTTCCACGCCCAGGCGATCGGTGTTGGTGTACACCCGAAAGCGATCCGTCATAAACACGTCGCGCACGGCCTCGGCCCACTGTTTATCGGGATGCGCAGCCACGACGGTCGTGGGCGCACTCAGGGCCACCTCCTCGGCATGGCTCGGCCCCGACAGCGCCACGCACGGCGGGTCGTTCGGCTTCCACACCTGCTCCATCACCTGCGTCATGGTGCGGCCCGTGTCGGCGTCGATGCCTTTGGCGAGTGAGACCGCGCATGCAACGTGCGCAAGATACGGACGCAGCGTCTGGGCCATGTCCTCCACCGCATGCGAAGGCACCGCAAGCGCCCACATGGACGATGCAGTGGCGGCCTCCTCGACATTGGCGGTAAGGTGGACGCCATCGGGCAGGACGGTGCCCGGCAGATAGGCTTCGTTGCGTCTGGTGGTGCGCATGCGTTCGATCTGCGCCTCGGTGCGGCCCCACAGGCATACGGTGCGCCCGTTTTCAGCGAGATGCGCAGCCAGCGCCGTGCCCCAGCTGCCGCTGCCCCAGATTGTCAAGTCGGCATCGTCCATGTGTCAGGCGGTTCGAGTGGAGGAGAAAAGCGGGTGCCGTGGGCTGCATCCTGATGCTGTTACAGCTCGCCCCGCCCGATCATCCCCTGCGCCGGACGAAACGACGAGAACTGGTTTTCTTCGCCATTCATCAGGCGGCGAATGTTGGAGCGATGCGCAATGACAATGCCCAGCGCAAGCAGCACGCCCACCACCAGCACACTCAGGTCAAGGCCGGTGCCGAATACAAAGATTTGCACCGCTACGGCAACAGGAAAGGCAACCGCGCTGGTCATAGACGCCAGCGACACGTATCCAGAGGGCAAAAGCACCGCCACAAAAATCGCCATCACGATGAGCATGGTGAGCGGCGTAACCGCCAGCAGCACCCCGGCGGTGGTGGCAACGCCTTTGCCTCCATCGAACCCCAGATAGAGGGGAAAGATGTGTCCTACAATGGCGGCGAGCCCGGCCAGCAGCATGATTACGGTATCCAGCTCCCACGCTCCAAACGAGGGAACCGCCCCCAGGCGAAGTTGCGAAAACATGCCCGCGGCCAGCGCGCCCTTGCCCATGTCCAGCAGCAGTGCGCTGGAGCCGACCTTCCACCCCAGCACCCGAAACGCGTTGGTGGCCCCGGCATTGCCGCTTCCATAGTCACGCACATCGACCCCGTGCACCAGCTTGCCCAGCCACACGCTGGAGGGCACCGAGCCGATCAGGTAGCTGAGAACGAGAATGACGGCAATGGACAGCATATCGGATGCGCGGCGGTGCGCAGACAGTGAGTGGGGTAGGCGTAGGACGAACGTAACGCTGTTGGAAGTGCTTTTTGTTCCTTTTCGTTACGTTAAGTGCCCGTTTCCCCAGTCGTCCCAATGAGTTTAGTTGGCCTGCACCGTCCCAATGCGCACGGGCGCCACATCGCCGGTCGTCAGGGCCTGCGTGGCGTCGGACACGGCGCTCGGGGGCACTGCCACGACCAGCCCAATGCCCAGGTTGAACGTGCGGCACATGTCGGATTCGGGGACATCACCTACGTCTTGAATCAGGTCGAAGATCGCGGGACGCGTCCACGTGGTGTAGTCGACCTGCGCGTGGAGTCCGTCGGGCGTGATGCGGGCGAGGTTGCCGGGGAGTCCGCCACCGGTAATGTGCGCAATGCCGTGCACCGGAACAGCCGTACGGGCTGCGCGAATGGCGGGCAGATACGACCGGTGCACCGTTAGGAGTGCATCGCCGAGGGTCGCACCATCCAGCGCATCGAGCGGCTCATCAATCGCAAACGCGTCAAACAGCACGTGGCGCGCCAGCGAGAAGCCGTTCGTGTGGAGTCCGGTGGAGGGCAGACCCAGCAGCACATCGCCCGCCTGCACCGCCGAGCCGTCGATGATTTCGGCTTTGTCGACCATGCCCACGATGGTGCCCGCCAGGTCGAAGTCGTCGGCAGCATAGACATCGGGCATCTCCGCGATTTCGCCGCCGATGAGCGCACATCTGTTGGACTGGCACGCCGCTGCGAATCCCCCAATAAGCGCTTCGGCGTGGTCGGGGTTCAGCGTGCCGGTGGCGTAGTAATCCAGAAAAAAGAGCGGCTCGGCCCCGCACGATGCGATGTCGTTTACGCAGTGGTTCACGAGGTCCTGCCCCACCGTGTCAAAGCGCCCGGCTCGCTTGGCTACAAGCACCTTGGTACCCACGCCATCGATGGAGGACACGAGCACCGGCTGTTCGTATCCCGACAGATCGGGCTCAAAGAACGCCCCAAAGGCGCCGATATCCGCCAGCACGCCCGGTGTAAAGGTTTTACGCACAGCGCCCTTGATGCGGTCAACGCTCTCGTCGGCGGCGTCGATGTCTACGCCCGATTCTTTGTACGTGGCCATGAATCCGTAAGTAGGTGGATGCGAAGCAAATACGTGTGGCAGCAGCGGGATGCCGCTCTGGAGCGCTACCCGAGCGCATCGATTACCGCGTCGATGCGGCGCAGCGTCGTCTCGCGCCCCATGAACGCAACCAGATCGAAGATGCCCGGGCCCGAGGTGCGCCCCGAAATCGCCAGGCGTACCGGGTGAATCACAGCTCCCAGGCCCACGTCGTGCGTCTCGGCCACGTCGCGCATGCCCTGATCCACAACATCGCGGTTGAAGGTGGAGGCTTCATCGTACACCCTGGCCA
>CAJXLX010000045.1 GCA_913056335.1 uncultured Rhodothermaceae bacterium | reverse complement strand
CCGCCGGAGACATCCGCGCCAGGGGCGCTCCCAGTCTCCGGCTACAGGCCCATTCCTTCCATCACGTAGCATTGAACCGCTACCCTTTTTTGTTTTTCTGGACGGCACGTTAGGTCTCCGTGGCTAACACATCGGCCAGCACGCCCGCCGCCGTAACCTCGGGACCCGCTCCGGGTCCGCGAATGACGAGCGGCGATGCAACATAGCGGTTGGTCGTCACCTCGAACAGGTTATCCTGCCCCTCCAGACGCCCAAAGTCAGACTCAGCAGGCACCGCCTCTATACCTACCCGGATGCCGCTGCCGGGCGTCCACCGGCCTATATACTGCAGCACGTCGCCGTTCTCAGCCGCGGCTTCAGCCCGTGCGCGCCAAGCATCGTTGGCCGTGTGGATGTAGCGGCGAAACGCCAGATGCGGCAGGTCGCGGAGCGACTCGGGCACGAGCGACTCAACCTCGATCTCGTCGCGCTCGATAGACGCCCCCGCCGTGCGCGCCAGAATCAAGAACTTGCGCGCCACGTCTTCCCCCGACAGATCGTCGCGGACATCCGGCTCGGTGTAGCCTGCTTTAATAGCTGTCTGCACCGCCTCACCGAAGGAATCGTCCTGGCGCATCCGGCTGAATACGAAGGTGAGCGTGCCCGACACCGCTCCGCGAATGGTATGGATGCCATCGCCGGTAGCCCGCAGATCGCGCACGGTGCGCACCACCGGCAATCCAGCCCCAACGGTCGTTTCGTAGCGGTACTGCACGTTATGCGCTGCGGCAACCGTATGCAGCTGGTCGAAGTGCTGCTGCGAACGCGCGTTGGCCAGTTTGCTGGGCGTGACGACGTGAATGCCTGCATCCAGCAACGTCGTGTAGTGGTCGGCCACATCCGAATGACCTGTGGCATCAACGAAGACGAGCGGACGCGGCGCCCGATCGATGAGCCGCTCCAGTACGGCGGGCCAGTGCAGCGTGCTACCGTGTTCAAGATGGTGCTTCACCGCGCTGGGCGTAGGGTGCGGCGGCGTCCAGGCCGCATGGGTTGAGGTGCAGGCTCCAATCAGGCGAGGGCGCTGCGCATCTCCCTGAAACTCGCTAAGCTGGTAGAGCAGCGCCGTGCCTACCGACCCTACACCCGCCAGATAGAGCGAGAGCGGAGCAGCAGAGCGTGCAGTAGTTGGATTGGACGACAAATTAGCCTGAGATACGGACATAAGAATGTGGAGATACGTCAGGTAAAACGAGATTCAGCGGGCCGTGGCAGAAGCAACATGCGCGTTCTTCCACTGAACGATTAGGGCGTTGAGGGCCTCTTGCTCAATCAGGAACGCGTCGTGGCCGTGCGGCGACGCCAGCACCTGCAGGTCGGCATTCGGCAGATGCGCAGCGAGTTCGTCCTGTTCGGCCAACGGATACAGCACATCCGAGTCGATGCCCACGACCAGCGCAGGCTGCTCAATCTGCTGTAAGACATCAGGATAAGCACCACGATTGCGGCTCACGTCGTGCGTGTCCATCTGCTGGGTCAGTTGCACGTAACAGCGCGCATCGAAGCGGTCGACAAGCTTCTGCCCGTGGTAGCGCAGGTAGCTCTGCACGGCAAAAGGCGCATCAGCGGTGCCGTTTTTGGGCATGCCATTCTCGGACTGCCGCTGTCGCCCAAACCGCCTTTGAAACGAGGTGTGCGAGCGGTACGACACCATCGCCATCGTGCGGGCGGCAGCGAGTCCGTCAGTAGGCGGATCCTCGGGGGGATACGCGCCGCTCCGCCACTTTGAATCGGCATAGATAGCCTGGCGCTGCGCCTCGCTCCAGCCAATCTGCCAGGGCGTGTGGCGTCCGCCCACCGCAATGGGCACCAAGCGCTCCACCAGCGGCGCGCCTGCGTCTGTGCGCTCGAAGGCCCACTCCAGCACCTGCATGCCGCCCATCGATCCACCGATGGCACAGCGTACGCGGCGCACGCCTAACGCATCCAGCAGATGCCGGTGCAAGGCCACCGTGTCGCGTATCGTGAAGGCCGGAAAGTCGGCTCCATACGGTGCGCCCGTGCTTGGGTTGGTCGTTACAGGAGATACCGAGCCGTACGGCGACCCAGGCACATTGGCGCAGATTACAAAGTCCTGCTCCGGATCGAGGGCCTGTCCGGGACCGATCAGGTCCTGCCACCAAGCGCCAAGATCCGCATCCCCTGTAAGTGCATGGCCCACCAGCACAGCATTGGTACCCGCGGCATTGAGATGCCCCCAGGTGCGGTAGGCAATGGGCACATCATGAAGCGTAGCACCGCCCTCGGTCGTAAAATCGGGCTGTATGTAGATTGAAGACATGGGATTCGCGTGCATGAAGGAAAACAACACCACAGCGGAGCCGCCCAATCATAGCAGGGCCGCCCCGCTGCGTCTGCGTGTTACGCCGATACTGGGAGCTGGGCCAGAGCCTGCTCAAAATCGGCAGTAATGTCGTCGATGTGCTCAATGCCAACGGACACGCGCACCAGGTCAGGCGCTACGCCCGAGGCTTTCTGCTCTTCCTCGTTGAGCTGCTGATGCGTAGTTGAGGCTGGATGGATGACGAGGGTTTTTGCATCGCCCACGTTGGCAAGATGGCTCGCCAATTCCACATTCTCGACGAAGGTTTTGCCCGCTTTCGCACCGCCCTTTACACCAAAGCTGAGGACGGCTCCGTATCCGTTTTGCAGATACCGGTTGGCGCGCTCGTGATACGGATGATCTTTCAGCCCCGGATAGCTGACCCAGTCGACCGCGTCGTGGTCCTTGAGCCAGCGGGCCAGCGCCAGGGCGTTGTCGGCGCTACGCTGCACGCGAAGCGAGAGCGTTTCGAGCCCTTGAAGCAGCAAGAACGACCCGAACGGGTTCTGTGCCGGCCCAAAGTCGCGCAGTCCTTCGACGCGGGCGCGGATGGCAAAGGTCACGTTCTCGCCCAGCACCCCGTCGGGGCCGAACGTCTCCCAGAACTTGAGTCCGTGGTAGTTCGGGTTGGGCTCGGTGAACTCCGGGAACCGCCCGTTATCCCACGGAAAGGTGCCCGCATCCACAATAACGCCGCCAATGGTGGTGCCGTGGCCGCCAATCCACTTGGTCGCGCTTTCGGTGACGATATCGGCGCCGTGGTCGATAGGACGGCACAGGTAGCCCGCAGCCCCAAAGGTGTTGTCGACGACCAGGGGCACACCGTGGTCATGCGCGATGTCGGCGATGCGCTCGAAGTCGGGGATGTTGAAGCGCGGGTTGCCAATCGATTCGAGGTAGACGGCCTTTGTGTTTTCGTCGATCAGCGACGCGATAGACTCGGGGTCGTCGCCCTCGGCAAACCGCCCTTCGATGCCCAGGCGCGGCAATGCGTTCTTGAGTTGGTTGTACGTGCCGCCGTAGAGATAGCTGGTGGCCACGATGTTATCGCCTGCTTTGGCCAGCGCGTTGAACGTGAGAAACTGCGCCGACTGTCCACTCGCGGTGGCTACCGCTGCCACGCCGCCTTCGAGCGCCGCCACACGCTTCTCGAACACATCGTTTGTGGGATTCATGATGCGCGTGTAGATGTTGCCGAACTCTTTCAGCGCAAAGAGATCGGCACCGTGCTCCGCATCGTCGAAGGTGTACGAGGTGGTCGCGTAGATGGGGACCGCACGGGCGTTGGTAGCGGGATCAGGCTCTTGGCCTGCGTGCAATTGCAGGGTGTCGTAGTGGAGTGGACGCTCGTTGGGGGTGTCGGAAGATCCGTTGGTACTCATGGCTCTGGAAGTTAGGGTCGAGAAAACGAGCCATCCAGAAGGCCAAATTGAGCAGTGCGGGCACGTCCGTGTGCCAGGGTTGGAATCGGATTCGCGATCTGCCGATATGCGGCGGAAACTAAAAATCCCCAACCGCACAAGGCAGATGGGGAATCGCACGCATCTCTGTCATAGGTATGCAGAGAAGCGCATTCCACTCATCTTCCCTCGCGCTGTGCGAGGTAGGAGGTAGCACCTTTCCACAGCCGAAGCTGCGGCGGTTGCCAGGGTTTCGCAGGGCCTACTCCCTCCACCCTTCTGGATGAATGTGCTAACAACAACAGTATGTCATATCGCTTTTTACATTACTTTACGCAGTGCAGCAATGTCAAGCTGAACGGTGTGAAGAAGCTGACACGACGCCCAGTGCCTGCGGGTACTGGGCCCGCATGAGTTTGGCCAATGCAGAGCGCGGCGGCATCGCCCCGTGAAACATCCGTCAACCGCGTGGGCCGGGTCGTGCCTCCGGAACTGTGTGCCGCCCTGCGCTTACGGTACTCTTGCAAAAACACTGCCCCGTGGCTCAATTGGCAGAGCATCTGGTTCTGGTCCAGAGGGTTGATGGTTCGAGTCCATCCGGGGCAGCATTCTTTTCTCCTTGTGTTGTTGCATCGTTCTGCGCGTGTCGAAGCGCAGCGCTCTTCTGTCAGGTCAATGCTCGATGTCCTCCGCACCAGTTGCTGTACAGTTGTAGAGGTATGTGTTTAGCGGGCTTCAATGATCGCCCAGGATATACGCACCTTAGGAGCACTCGGTCACTGCGCTCCCAGCGCTTCGCTCCTGATCCCGGGCTAAGGGAATTCCATAGCCGGGGACCGCTTGCGTCCCCGGCGCCCTATGCGCCAAATGCTATCGGAACTGCACGCGTCTCGGGCTACAAGTCGCTAAACACGTACGTTGTACAGGCATGTGGATCCCTCCTTAACTGCATGCACATCTCTCTGAACACGACTAAAATGAGGGGCCGAGCGATACGCGTGCAATATACGGTCCCGCAAGCTCTGATGTCATAAGCGCAATACGCATGGGGCCGATGAACGTATCGGTTCCGAGAACAAGCCCTGCACCATGGTCAAACGCAGCAGGATTGGCGATAACCGTCCATGTATCGGGAGTGCGGGCCGCGTTCCACTGGGCTGCTACATACCCATCATCCCAAACCTGTAATTGCAGGGCCGCCCCGAGCCGTTGCAGATGCAAGCCACTCTGTTCTTGTACCTGATATCCAAGCAACGGAAACTGCCGCTCTTCCCACAGGCCGTATGCGAAGGCTCCGCCTGTGCGGTACCGGTAGTGCAGAGGCGGGATACCACGCAGCGTATGGCCCAGTGTCGCATGGCCCTGAAGGGTAAGAGTCGGGGTAAGAGGCAGCGCCCCGGTTGCATTGGCCGTAGCCTGCGTCAGGGTTTCATTGCCCAAGAAGGCCGCATCAGCTGTTTCAAGGTAGGCCGCAATGCGGAGGCCACGGTGGGGAAAGATGGGATCGTTGAGCGTGTCGATGTACATACTGGCGCGCGCCTGCACCAGATGGCTGCGGGTTGCTGCATCGGATGCGCCGACCTCGGCTACCTGCTCGTACCACTCTGGCTGCAGGCTAAATGCGAGGCCCACTTTGTTGGCGAGTACGGCACTTGCACGGAGTTGAGCGTGCATGCGTTCGGTACGCACGGTCCCCACCCGCTCCCCATCTTCAAACAGGTCAATGGGAGCCCGTTCAGCAGTGAACCCAACCCGCAGGAGCCGTGCCTGGATATTTAACTTCGGCACGATAAGCGCCGGAAGCGCATAGTGGCCACTAAGGCGTTGTCCAGTGCCTAAACGAATCCCTCCCCCCCACCCGGTGCCTCCCCCAAGACGGGTCGGCAGTGTGAAGTTTGCCCCGATCGCCGCCCCATACGCACTATCATAGCGCAGTCCAACGTTCAGATTCCCTTCCGTACGCCCGACCGTAGAGAATACCAGATCCACGTAGCCGTCGGGCCGGGGCTGCAAGCGATACAACACACGCTCGAATAGGTCGGCGCCAAACACGCGGGTTGTAGCACGCTCAATCTCAGAGATTGTGTAGGTACCCGGCACACGTAGCCTGAGAATATCACGCACACGCTGCTCAAGGAACGGGTCGATATTCTCAAATGCGATGGTGGCCACCCGTACGGTGTCTGCATCGGCCACGAGGTCGCCCCGAGGCGGTTTGGCACCGCCTGCTCTTTGAAGCATCGAATCGACAGCAGCCCGCTGGTTCTCGACGGCCCGGCGTCCGCGTGTTATAAGCGAATCGACGGCCTCAAAACTAAACAGATCATACCCGCTGATGTCAGGCTCGAAGACAAGATCGCACCGATCCAGCTGTGCACGGGTTGATTCAACCATGCGAAACCCCACCACCTGACGCATTACATCGGCAAGCGTACGAAGATCTTCGGCGGGCTGCAGATTGCCGCCCACATCAGAGCAGATCACGATGTCGGCTCCAAGATCGCGAGCATCTTCGGCCGGGAGGTTGCGGGCAACTCCGCCATCCACAAGCATCTGCCCATTTCGTTCTACGGGAGTGAAAACAGACGGAATGGCAATACTTGCACGAATGGCCTGCGGCAGGTAGCCGTTCGTTAGCGGTACGGCATCGCCTGTTTCGAGGTCGGTCGCAACGGCTACAAATGAGCGCGGCAGTTGCGTAAAGTTGTCAACGGGGTGGGCCGGTACGAGCAGGCTGGTCAAGAGGGCCGTGATACGCTGGCCCCGAATTAGCCCAGTGGGAAGATAGACCCCATCGCGCGAGAAGGGTAACTGTACAAGTAAGCGCTCGTCATAGCGCCGCTGTTCGAGTAGCCGTTGGCGCCGGGGCGGAGTGTCACTAAACGCCTCTCCCCAGTCTCGATCACGTGCAATTTTTTCTAACTGACGGGCTGAATATCCAGTAGCATACAATCCACCGATAACGGCCCCCATACTCGTGCCCGCGACCACGTCTACCGAAACGCCTGCGGTTTCGAGCGCCTTTAGTACCCCGATGTGGGCAAACCCTTTCGCACCACCCCCGCTCAGCGCAATGCCGATCGTCACCTCTTCATTGGACGTATGCGATGGGATAGAAGTAGCCTGGCTACTTGCTGGATGCGGAAGCGTGAGTAGTGTTACCAGCAGAACGACAAGCCCGACGACGAGACGGGCTCTCTGGTGTGCAATGCAAGGCGCATCCACCATAACAATGGGAAGCTACACAAGGAAAGTACAGGCCCCTACAGAAAGCGGCTCCCCTGCATCATACAGAGGAGCCGCTTCATTGTACAGGTGATGCAGATGCTATGGTACACCCCTCATTGGATCCTCGAAGTCAAGATATCCGGAGAGCATACTCAAGACTTACGCAAGGTCGAACCGGTCCAGCATCATCACCTTGGTCCAGGCATCGACGAAGTCGTTTACGAACTTCTCTTCCGCGTCGTTGCTGCCGTAGACTTCTGCAATCGCCCGAAGCCGGGAGTGCGACCCGAAGAGGAGATCCACGCGGGATCCTTTCCAGGCCATCTTGCCGGTTTCGCGGTCGAGAAGCGCGAATACGTCTCTCGCTTCAGAGAGCGGCTCCCATTCATAGTCCATCGAGAGCACGGTGGCGAAGAAGTCGTTCGTTAGCGTGCCGGGGTGGTCGGTGAAGACACCGAGATTGGAGTCCTGATAGTTGGCCCCCAGGGCGCGCATGCCGCCAACCAGGACCGTCAGTTCAACGGGCGTAAGGTCCAGAAGGTCGGCCTTATCGACCAGAAACTCTTCGGGCTTCCAGTCCTGGACGGGGGTATCAGACATGTAGTTGCGGAATCCGTCTGCCGCCGGCTTAAGGGCCTCAAACGACTCGATGTCGGTCTGTTCCTGCAAGGCGTCGACGCGCCCCGGCGTGAAGGGCACCTCTACGTCATATCCGGCCTGCGCTGCGGCTTGCTCGATCGCCGCATGGCCTCCCAGCACGATCAGATCGGCCAAGGAAACCCGCGTGTTGTCGGATTGCGCCGCGTTGAACTCCGCCTGAATCTCCGAAAGGGTCTCCAGCACGGTATTCAGCTGATCTGGCTCGTTCACCTCCCAACTTTTCTGAGGCTCCAAGCGAATCCGAGCTCCGTTCGCACCGCCGCGTTTATCGCTGTCACGATACGTAGATGCCGACGCCCAGGCTGTCTTGACCAGCTGTGAGACCGACAGATCGGACGCCAGAATCTCGTCTTTGAGCGTCGCGACCTCCTCCGCACCGATGAGGTCGTAGTCAGCATCAGGGAGCGGGTCTTGCCACAACATCTCTTCGTCTGGCACCTCCGGGCCAATGAAGCGAGAGGGCGGCCCCATGTCACGGTGAATGAGCTTGTACCACGCTCTTGCGAAGGCATCTTGGAACGTACTGGGGTCGTCTCGAAAGCGCTCAATGATCTCTCGGTAGTCCGGGTCGCGCTTCAGAGCAATGTCTGTGGTGAGCATCATAGGATCCACCTTCTCTGACGGATTGTGCGCGTCAGGAACGGTTCCTCGTAGCTCGTCGCTTTTAGGTCTCCACTGCCATGCCCCGCCGGGGCCCTTGTGGACCTCCCACTCGTAGTCGAGCAGGCTGTCGAGATAGCCCATGTCCCACTGCGTCGGGTCTTGGGTCCAGGGGCCTTCAATGCCGCTGGTGATCGTATCAGAGCCCTTGCCCGTTCCATACTCATTTTTCCATCCGAGGCCCTGCTGTTCGATCGGGGTGGCCTCTGGCTCGGATGCGAGGTGGTCATCCGTGCTGGCCCCGTGCACTTTTCCAAAGGTGTGGCCACCGGCAATAAGTGCAGCGGTCTCTTCGTCGTTCATGGCCATCCGGCTGAAGGACAGACGGATCCGCCGGGCTGACCATTCTGGATCCGGAGTGCTTTCCGGTCCTTCAGGATTCACGTAGATGAGGCCCATCACGGTTGCCCCGAGCGGATTCTCAAGTTCATCATTCTCGTTGAACCGGTCCCAGGTTTCCATTTCATCTTCCGGACCCCAGTCGACGGATCCATCGGGTTGGAAGTCGTCTTCCCGACCGCCCGCAAAACCGAACGTCTTGAATCCCATCGATTCCAGAGCCACGTTGCCAGCCAAGACCATAAGATCGGCCCATGAGATGTTACGGCCATATTTCTGCTTGACCGGCCAGAGCAGCCGCCGGGCTTTGTCGAGGTTTGCGTTGTCGGGCCAGCTATTCAGCGGGGCCAGCCGCTGTCGCCCCCCGGTGGCACCGCCGCGGCCGTCGGTGGTGCGGTACGTGCCGGCGCTGTGCCACGCCATCCGGATGAAGAGCGGCCCGTAGTGCCCGTAATCAGCGGGCCACCACTCTTTCGAGGTTGTCATCACCTCTTTCAGGTCCTCTTTCAGAGCGGCATAATCGATTTGCTGAAAGGCTTCAGCGTAGTTAAAGTCGCCGTTCCAGGGTGCAACATTCTGCGCGTTCTGATCGAGGATCTCAATGTCCAGGCTGTTGGGCCACCATTTGCGGCTCGCCTCGGGCTTACTTTCTCGTGGCGCCTCTGACCCATTATGCATGACCGGGCAGCCATTCGTTTTGCTTGTATGTTCCGTTGAGGAATCTTGAGACATATTAGGAGAGCTACTGAGATAAGATAAGCATGTGGTGTACGTCTAAGCTGTACGTGCATTTGCATCAACGGGAAGATTTGTCGTTTGATGATGTAAAGCCTACGGAAGCCTCAGGAAGTTCTTGGAAATATTAACGCCCATGATACTCGAGAACCGGCTGTGTTAGTTGTACGCCGCGGTCTAATCGCAGAGAAACGGCGGTGGATATCCCTATCGCCGCATGACAGGGCAATGGTGCATTGTTTCGAATGGCGTGCATCCCCAAACACACCGATGGCTCCTGTGCGACCGAGCACACAAGAGCCATCGAGCCGTCGACGCGATGCAGCGTCACGGTATGTTACGATATGTCCCTGAGGCGTCTAAAACGAGGTCTTTACGCCAACCAAGAATGTGCGTGGCATGCCGGGGCGTAGTCCCGCCGGACGCCGAGCCACAGCGTACTCGTTGTCGGCCAGGTTGCGAATGCTGCCGAAAAGGCGCGCCCGATTCGAGAGTGCATACTCCGCTGACAAGTCCATCACGAAATGGCTATCGATGCGATTACGTGGAGCTGGGGCTCCCGCGCCCGCAACCGTGCGCAGTTCATCAGTGAAGCGGCCCGTCAGGCGCAGGTCGAAGCCATACACGTTGTCCACACCAGCATTGACCGCGAACTTATGCTCGGGCAGATAGGGCAGCTTGAATCCCTCTTCGACTTCGCCCCACGGGTCAAAGTCGCTGTCGAAGGTAGTACTGAATTCAGCATTGGTATAGGTGTACACCACTTCGATCGGCACAGAAAAATCTGTATTCAAAGCCAGCCCCAGGTCATACCCGCTGGTCAGTTCCAATCCAAAGACACGGGCTTCTCCCCCATTGAAGGTGTCGCCGGTAGGATCGCCCCCGATCGCGGCCAGATCGCGCCCCAAGAGGTTGGTATAGTCGTTGTAAAAGCCGACGACTTCGGTGCGGACGCCACTGGCGTTGTATCGCGTGCCGACCTCATAGTTGATACTGTTTTCCGGATCGGTCTGTGGACTCGATCCAGGCACGGCAAAGCCACGGTGTACCCCCACGAAGGTCATCCAGGCCGGGTTGATGCGGTAGTCAATGCCAATACCCGGAATCCATACCGTGCCTGCGTTCTCACGCGATCCGGTAGGCGGTGCGGTACGTGCGCGTCCGGTTTCGGTATCGGTGGCCCACTCAGTGCGTGTCAGTTCAAAGTCTTCGACACGCAGCCCCGGCGTTACTGTAAGCGGTCCGCGTTCAAGGGTGTACTGGGCATATCCAGCCCGTGCTGTGGCTTTCGTGACGCGGTTGCTCTCGGTACCCGGAATGCCTTCGCTTACGAGCTCCATTGCGCCGCGGTCGGCCATACGATACTCGTCTTCCCACTGGAAACGGTCGATTTCGTCTTCGTGGTAGCGACCGCCAATCTCCAGGCTGTGCATGATGGATCCGGAATCAAACGCGTATCCAATCGACGTTTGGACGCCTTGCGTGTAATACTCACGGTTGTTGTTCTTGAGCATGAGGCTTCCGCCTGTATCCCGGCCCTGCACCCGGGCAAGCGCGAGGCTGTTTTCGTTGGGATTCGACAACAGGCTGCCAATGCCTACACCGTCTACCGAGTCGAGCTTGTACCAGTTGCGGTGAAAGTCGGTGCGGTACAGCGTGGTAGTGATGTCGAGGCCCTCGTTCGGCTGAATAACGTGCTGTGCCTGCAGGCGGCTGTGCTCGGTGTTCATCTGGTCGTTCTGCGACCCGGCATAGCGCCGGAAGGGCGAGCGCTCGAAGTCGGCCTGGGTGAGGCCAAGGTAGGTTTCGTTCGAGGTTTCGGTGGTGCGTGTGGCCGTTAGCGTAAGAGACTGCGGAATGCGCGCATCGGTACCAGTGTTAAGGCGCGCCTTGGCCAGGTAATCCTGCTTATCGAATCCGGTACTGTAGTCGAGGCCTGCATCCGCATTGGCGAATCCGGTAATATCTTTGAATCCGTCAGCCCGCGTCTGGAACGTTTCTACGACGTAGCCGAAGTGATCGAAGGAGTCGCCTGCATAGGCATGCAGCTGGCGCTCGTCGTCGCTCCCAGCCATCGCATTGACACGCCCACTAAACGAGTCTGGAATAGGCGTAGACAGCATGTTGAGTGCGCCACCTGTGGTGTAGGGCCCTGTTTTGATCTGGCTGGACCCCTTGCGCACCTCAACAGCGTGGGCACGTCCAATCGTGGGGAAGTAGTACGCCGCAGGCGCTGCGTAAGGCGCAGGGGCAGCCAGCACACCGTCTTCCATGACTGTGATCTTGGACGAGCGCTCGGCACCTGTGCCACGCATCCCAACATTGGGACGTAGGCCGTAGCCGTCTTCTTCGACTACGTACACGCCGGGTACGCTGCCCAGAATGCGATGCGGGTTGGTGTAGCTGTGCGTGTCGAGTTCCTCGGGGCTGATGTACTGCGCAGCCCCTGGGATACCGTCGAGGTTGCGAAGTCCCCCGGTGAGCGAGGCGCGACGTACAACGACCTCGTCGAGCCCGAACGGCGCCTCGCTGAGCGTGAACACAACCTCTTCGGTTGCTCCGGTACCAACCGTAATAGTACGTGCGCCTGTGGCATAGCCAACAACCGAGACTTCTACCGTGTACGTGCCAGCCGGAACGGGAAGCTGGAAGGCGCCGCGGGCGTTGGTGGCTACGCCCACGGTGGTATCACCATCCTCAGCAGTAGCAACAACGTTGGCACCCGGTAGCGGCGCCTCGCGCTCATTTTGTACGGTTCCCGCAATGATGGATGCCTGCTCTGATTGTGCATACGCATAGAAGGCCTGGCTACTTAACCCAGCCCATCCGATCACCAATGCTGCGGCAGTAGTCAGGACCTTCCACGCGTAATTTCGTCGATCTTTATGCATTCAGTTCGTATCTGTTAGATAGTGGACCGATAGAACGAAAGGTGCTCGTAGAATTCCGCCTGAAGCACGTTTCATTGCGATACGTATCTAACATACTACCTTATTTAGACCTATTCCAGATAAGGTCGTGCAAAAGCGGTGAAAGACCTACCCAAATGCGATGCATCCGCCCCTTTTAACCATTTCGCCCCTGTTTTGCTATGTCTGTAACCATTCGCCCGATTGCTGACACCGATGCAATGGCTGCGGCGCGTGCTATTCGCGAAGCCGTATTCATTGGGGAGCAAGACTGTCCGCCCGAAGAGGAATGGGACGGCCACGACGCCACGGCTCGCCACTTGCTGGCCCGGCTTGATGACGGCACAGCGGTGGGCACGGCCCGCTGGCGCACCGTGCTGCACAACGAAACGCCGGTGGCCAAGCTGGAGCGCTTTGCTGTGCGCAAGGCCCATCGTGGCAACGGCATTGGCACCAAACTCGTGCACGCCGCCATCGCCGATGCGGAGCAGGCCGGGTTCAGCACGCAGATGCTTCATGCGCAGGCCCACCTTGAAACGTACTATGCCCGCTTCGGCTTTGGCTCGACAGGCGAGCGCTTTACCGAAGCGGGCATACCACATGTAGCAATGGTGCGGTTGTCAGACGCGTCGGATGCGCCGTCTCTCCCCACCGATGAAGCTGTTGATGCGTAGGAGCTTATCCCTCGTCCGATTCGCTCTCGGTGCCGCTTTCCTCAGCAGACAGCGTAATCACATCCGGGTTGATCTGCACCGTCACTTGCTGCGTGAGGTCGCTTAGCGCGTCTTGATACGCTTCTTGCTGATTTTCTTCAACGAGGGCACTCCGCGCTTGGCCGCTGTCCATCGGCTCGCCGTAGTCGGTTAGCTGGATGACATGGTAGCCGAACTGCGTGCGTACAGGTTCTTGCACAATCTGGCCATCTTCTTCCAATGCAAATACCGCATCGGCGAAGGGCTCGACCATGCGATCGCGGGTGAAGGAGCCCAGGTCGCCCCCGCGCTCGCCGGTGGGTCCGTCACTGTACTCGCGGGCCAGCTCGGCAAAGTCGGCTCCGTCGTTCAGCTGCGCGATGAGCTCTTCGGCTTGCTCGCGGGCGGCCGTGGCGGTACTGTCGTCAGCGTTCTCGCCTACCTGAAGCAAGATGTGGCGAGCGCTTACGCTGCGCTGCTCCGCGGCATACTCTTCGACCTCGGCGTCGGTCGGCTCTTCAACGGCATCGGACCCGATTTCATCGCGGAGCTGCTGCACACGTACCTGCTCGGCAATCAGCGTGCGTAGGGAGTCAAGCGTAAGCCCAGCGTTGTCCAGCGCGCTTTGGAACTCTTCTTCGCTGGGGAACTGGCTGCGCTGCTGCTGCAGCTGTTGCGCCACCATGGCGGTGTCGGCCTGCACGTTGCGCGTTTCAGCCTCACCTCGCAGCACATGGTTGTTTACGTACTGGTCGAGCATCATCTGGTGAACGCGGGCCATACCTCCTTGCTGGTTGGGCGGCATGGACTGCATTGCAAACTGCATCTGCTGCTGAAACTCGGCGGTGCGCAGCGTATCGGTGCCGTAGTCTGATGATACCACCGCAGCTACGTTTTCATCGCTGATGTCGCGCTGCACGGTGTAGGAGTCGTCACCGTCGTCGTCTTCGCCGTTGGCTCCGCCGCATCCAGCAAACACCAGAAGCACGGCCAGCAGGCCGCCATATAGGCCCCATGAGCGATGTAAGGAACGTAAAGTAGTCATAGATTGATCGTTGCAACAAAAGAGTACGAACCGGGCGTGTGCGGCATGGCACACGGATTACAAAACAGTTGCATGCACGCCAGGAGGGGCCCAGTGTTTCTGTGGCACGTGCTCTGCGTGCTGCATTGCATAACGATGTATTGATTGAGAACGCGACACACTCACCCAGCGGTCGTGAGCCGCCACGTTACTGAAGGGTGACGGCGTACACCAGACCGTTGCCCTGCGCGCCCACCCAGCTAACCAGCGCTATGTTTTGATCGATGGCCAGCGCGGTGCCAAAGCCCACACGTCCCACATCAATGATGGTGTGCTGCTGCCAGCCCCCTGCATCGTTACGCCGAAAGACATACACCACGCGGTCGATGTTCACGTCTTGCTGCAGTTGCTCATCGTAGCCGGTTACGAGTGCCCACGGGCCGTGCAGCGCAACCGCTGAGCCAAAGGCCCCATCGGCAAAGGGACGGCTTGGCTTAAGCGTGGTGGCCTGCGTCCATGCTCCGGTCTCAGTACGCGTGTATAGTGTGGCCTGCCCCGACTTGTCGTCTCCGGCGCGGCGCTCGCCCACCAGTAGCTGACTGCCATCCAGCGATAAGGGGATGAAGAAGTCGTCGAATCCGTTTAGGAGCGTGGTCACGTTCCAGCGTGCCCCTGCATCGCGCTCAAACACGTAGACGGACCCGGGCGTGCGTTCGAAATATGTGGGCGCTGCCGCTACAATGCGCGTGTCGGTGGCTTCGAGCATGCCGCCCAAGCGGCCCGGTGCAGTAGCGGCCTCAGATCCTGTAAGGCGCGCCTCGCGGGTCCAGGTGCCAGCCTGTGCATCGTGCCGAAAGACGTACACGGCCCCGCCAAACTGCCCCTGAAAATCGCCGGTGGTGGATATGAAGGCGCGGGTCTCAGTGAGAGCCAGATCCGCGCCAAAGGGGCCTTCTTGCTGGTCTAAGTCGCCAGTGAGCGCGGCGGTTTGCGCCCAGGTAGTGTCGGTGTGTTCAAAGACAAAGGCAGCGTTCGACTCGGGCGTGGCAAAGAACTCGCTACTTGCGCTGATAAGCACGCGGTCGTCGTGCATAGCGACGGCGCTCCCGAAGAAGGCGTTTTCGCGACAGGGCTCGGGCGTCAGGCGCGCGGTGGCCGTCCACTGTCCCCACTCGGGCTCGCGCTCGTAGATGTAGGCGGCTCCGGACTGTGGGCCGCAGACGTCTTCGCCCGGTGCGCCTACAATAGCGCGATTGCCATCCAGCGCCAGCGCCTCGCCAAAAGAGCGGGCGTCGACCGAATCGGGCGGGGCGAGCGTGGTGATCTGTGCGGCCAGCGGACTGGCGTGCAGGCTCAGCACGATGACCAGCAGCGCGACCCTCTGGAGATGCATTCTGAACATGCTACGTGGGATGGATCGTTACGAAAAGAGGGCGTGCTGCATTGCTCTTTGTGCTTCTACGTTGCTGCCGCGCTTAAACGCGGCATCGATACGCTGTATCCCTCTTGATCCCGTTTCAAGCGGCAAGTTTACGCATCCTCAAGCGCCATCACGTGCTCGGTGAGCGCCTCCCAGGTGGGATAGAGCTCGGCCAGCTCCGCTTCGAGGGCCTGATAGTCTTCCGTGAGCGCGCGCATGGCGCCGTCTTCGAGGGCGGCCGGATCGGCCATTTCGGATTCGAGCTCCTCTTTCTGCGCCTCCAGCTCCATGATCTTCTCTTCGGTGGCCTCCATCTTCTGGCGCACCTCGTACGAGTTCAGATCAGCAAAGGCGTCGTCGGGACGAGGCGCGGTGCCGTTTGTGGGTGTCGTGCCGGACTCCGACGTTTCATGGGCGGTGCCATTTGTGTTGTTCGACGATGCATCGGGCTCGGGCTCCAACGCAGCAGCGGTGCCATGCTCCACCTGCCACTGCATTTCGGAGTACGGGCCGTGGAAGATGCGCACGTCGCCGTTGCCCACGCGCCAAGTGTGGGTGCTCACTTCGTCTAAGAAGTAGCGGTCGTGGCTCACGATGATGCAGGTGCCGGTGTACTGCTGAATGGCTTCGATGAGCACATCTTTCGACTGGATGTCGAGGTGATTCGTGGGCTCATCAAGGATGAGGACATTAGCGGGCGAGAGCAGCGTGCACGCCAGCGCCACGCGGCTTTTCTCGCCACCCGAGAGCACCCGAATCTCTTTGAACACATCGTCGCCCGTGAAGAGGAACGCACCCAGCAGGGTGCGGAGCGTGGTGTCGGGCGTGCTGGGAGACACGCCGCGCACCGTTTGCATGATGGTGGCATCCATGGGGAGCGCGTCGGCCTGGTGCTGGGCGAAGTGCGCCAGCTGTACGTTGTGGCCCTCGGTGCGCTCGCCCTCGAAGGCTTCGGTGCCCCGCAGCATACGCGCCAGCGTCGACTTCCCGGCGCCGTTGGGGCCAACCAGCGCAATGGTGTCGCCGCGTTCTACGGCCAGCGGACCGGCGTCGTCGAATACGCGCACAGGGCCCGTTTCGCTCGTGTAGGTTTTTGAGAACGAGGAGAGCTCCAGCACCACGCGTCCGGAGCGCGGCGGGTCAGGGAAGCGAAAGGAGATGCGGTCTTCGCTGTCGGGAGGCGGCGGGATGCGCTCCATCTTCTCCAGCTTCTTGATGCGGCTCTGCACCTGGGCCGCCTTCGAGGCGTTGTAGCGAAAGCGCGAAATGAACTCCTCGATCTCGTTAATGCGCTTCTGCTGATTCTCGTACTCGGCCCGCCACTGCGCGCGGCGCTCTTTGCGTTCTTCGAGGTAGTAGGAGTAGGAGCCGTCGTAGAGGCTGAGGCGGCCCCGCGTGAGCTCGGCGATCTGCGTGACCATGCGGTCGAGCACGTAGCGGTCGTGGCTTACGAGCACCACGGTGCCGCTGTACGAATCGAGGTAGCCCTCCAGCCAGGCAATGCTGTCGATGTCGAGGTGATTGGTGGGCTCATCGAGCAGCAGCACATCCGGGCGCTGAAGCAGGAGTTTGGCCAGGGCCACCCGCATGCGCCATCCCCCCGAAAACGACTTCAGGGGGCGCTCCATATCGTCGGGCTGGAAGCCGAGCCCGGCCAGCGTGGCCTCGGTCTGCGAGCGGATGCGGTGGGCATCGCGGGCATTCAGCTGCTCCTGCACGCGGTTCAGGCGGTCAAGAAGCTTGGCGTAGCTGTCGCTCTCGTAGTCGGTGGCCTGCTCCAACTGAGCGGTGATCTTTTTCTCGCGGGCTTCGAGCGTCAGCACCTCGTCGAACGCCTGCAGGGCCGCCTCACGCACGGTGGCGTCGCCGGGCTGCTCGTTCAGGCTCTGCTCCAGGTAGCCCACCGTGGTGGCCCCGCGATCTACGCGGCCCGACTCGATCTCCTGATCGCCCGTAATGGCACGCAGCAGCGTCGACTTGCCCGCGCCGTTGGGCCCCACAAGGCCAATGCGCTGCTCTTCGTCGGGGATGGCCCACGACAGATCAGTGAAGATGGGCGTCCCGCCAAATACAACCGAGACGTTTTGCAGATGAATCATGACGCGCAGATGGCGTTAGGTGCAGCAACGAGCATCAGAAAAACCCCACCCGTCAGCCAGAAGCCACGAGTGGGGCGCAAGGGAAGCAAGCAGCATCTGCGGACGACCAGGGGAGAAGAACCTCTTCTTCGACAATGTGGGTAGCCGCCCAGAGCCTTTCGACGTCCACTGTTATCTATGCACCTTGCATTCCTCTGATGCAAAGCCGCCGGGGCGCGATGAGGAGGAATCTCCGCACGCCCTGCGGTGAGGCCTGCCGGCCAGTCCTGGAGGTAAGCTCCCTATGGTATAGGTTGCAGATTCTTCTTTATCCAGATGTCGCGGCGCAGACCGCTGCTTGCTGGACCGTACTGTACCTACACCCTATGCGGACGTTTCGACGCCGCCGCCAAGGTTCTATGCAGGTCTATGCACGGCGGGGCGGCACATCCGCGAACCCGTGGGGTTTATGCACAACCGCGCTACGGCGCACCATGCCTATAGCATCTGCTCCTTGGTAGTGGATAGACGTTAAATGATCGTTCTCCTAATAAAAATCTGTTCTGGGGTGAACGGTCCCGACAGCGGTCGGGACCGGTTCCTCCGTCCGCCCCTCACCGGAGACGTCCGCGCCGGGGGGCGCTCCCAGTCTCCGGCTACTGGCCTATTTCTTCCATCACGTAGCGTTGAACCGCTACCCGCTCCTTTTTACCCTTGCCCCCTCCTGCCATGACCTCTCGTTCTGCTCAGACGCTGCTCGCGGCGGCTGTTGCCGTGGTTGCGGTCTGCATGATGGCGCCGTACGGCATGTGGCTCATCTACCCGTTCGACCTGGTCGGCACGTTTATCCACGAAGCCGGGCACGCCCTGGCTGCCGTGGGTACCGGCGGCTCCGTGGAGCAGTTCGTCATCCGCCTGGATACGAGCGGATACGTCAGCTATCGCGGCGGGGTGCGTCTGATTGCAACACCGGCAGGCTACCTGGCGTCGGTAGCGGTGGGCGCGGCGCTCCTTGTGGCCGGGACGCAAGCCACACGTGTGCGTACGGCGCTGTGGTCGACTGCGGGCGGACTCCTTATCGTGACGGCGCTGTTTAGTGGATACGGGGCCTCGTTGCTGGCTTTCGGAGCCTTTGTCTCGGGCCTCCTCATGGTTTCCTTCGCCCGCACATCTGGCTCGGAGGTACAGGCCGCGCTTCATAGCGCTGCCGGTTCCGCGCCCCGCACGTCCACGCGCTCGTGGCCCCGCCGCCTGGCGCTGGGGGCGGGGCTCGTGCTGATGGGCGGGGCGCTCGCCTACATGTTCATTACAGGCGGCCTCTTGGCCTGGGCGGTGGGCGGACTCATGGCGCTGGTGCTGTGGAGCGTGGCCGCGTACGCCCCGCCCCGCTGGCAGCAGGGCACCGTTATCTTTCTGGGCGTGCAGCTCGTGCTCGATGGACTCAACAGCATCCTGACGCTGTGGACGCTCACCCGCTCGGGCCATGCCCACAACGATGCCGCCACCATGGCTGGGCTCACCGGGCTACCTGCGGAGTTCTGGGCCGGCGCGTGGGGACTGCTCAGCCTGCTCGTGATTGCTGGCGCGCTACGCCACTACGGACGCCCTACGCAAACGCCTGTCGATGGTGTATCAGATACGGTGTGAAGGGGATGTCGCGCCCCTCCCGCTGTGGAAACCACGCGCCTGCGTATCCATCCATGTACGTGGTAATCTGGCGTTCACTATTGTGCAACCGATTTCCTTCGCCTCCCTTATGCGCTACCTGGACACGACGCCCGTACACGACCCCACGCTTAATCTGGCGCTCGAAGAACACGTGTTGCGCACGTTTCCCGATGATGAGGACTACGTGCTCTTCTACGTGAACGAGCCGTCGATTATTATCGGGCGCAACCAGAACACGCTCGAAGAAATCAATGCGGCGTATGTAGACGAGAACGATATTCATGTCGTACGGCGTGTGTCGGGCGGCGGGGCCGTCTACCACGATCCGGGCAACCTGAACTTCAGCTTCATTACCGACTACGCGCCCGACCGCCTGAACAACTTTACGCACTTCACGCGGCCTATCATCCACGCGCTGAACGACCTGAACGTGCCGGCTGAACTCAAAGGCCGCAACGACATTGTGGTGAACGATCGCAAGGTATCGGGCAACGCGCAGTATTCGACCGGCACGCGCATGTTCAGCCACGGCACGCTGCTCTTTGATAGCGATCTGGGCGAGGTCACCAACGCCCTCGATGTCAAACAGAGCAAGATTGAATCGAAGGGCCACAAGTCGGCCCGCAGCCGCGTGGCGAACATCGCGGAGTTTCTGGATGATAGCTTTACCGTCACCGACCTGCGCACGCATCTGCTCGATGCCTTCAAGGAAGAACAAGACGTGACCGTGTACGAACCCACCGAGGCCGATTGGGACGCCGCGCGCACGCTCGCTGATGCAAAGTACCGCACCTGGGACTGGAATTACGGCGCCTCGCCCGACTTCGATGTGCAGCGCACGCGCCGGTTCGGCGATGTCGGCGAGGTCGATGTGCGGCTTTCAGTAGGCGACGGGTGCATTACCGAAGTGACTATCTACGGCGACTTCCTGGGCCACCACGATGTATCCGATCTGGAAGCCGAGCTCGAAGGCATCCCCTACCGCCCCGAGGCGCTGCACGACGCCCTCAGCGATGTCGATGTACCCGCCTACTTCGGCGGCCTCGACCGCGATCGGTTCGTGGCGCTCGTGTATGCAGGCGACAAGGCATAGCTCTCAACGGGCATGTGGCTAAGGCATTGCATCTACTGCATGCGGTGCCTACGTTGCAGCGATGCTCGCGCCTTCGCCTATCTCGTTGCTGTTGCGTAGATATGCTCGTTTGCTCTCGCTTTCATTGCACTACCTCCTGCTGGAAGGCCTGTGGCCTGCTGGTGGTATTGCTGGCAATGGGTCTTGCACTGCTCGTTCCTGATCAGGTGGAGGCGCAAGCGCTGACTTCTCCCAATGCTTCCCCCGACACGCTCTACCCGGTCGTCCGCACGATCGACCCGGGCATGTACGACGGCAACGACGAAACCTGGGCACTGGCGCAAGACGCACGCGGGCTGCTCTACGTGGCCATCCAGCGGTCCATCCGTCAGTTTGATGGCGTGCGGTGGCGGCGCTTTGCGTTTCCCGATGGCAACAGCGTGCGCAGCCTGGCCCCCGGCCCCGATAGCACCATTTTTATGGGTGGCGTAGGCACCGCCGCGCAGCTGCGTCCCAATGCGCAAGGCACCTTCGCGGTGCATCCCCTGCGCCACGCCGTGCCCGATTCGCTCCGCGAAGCCCCCACGTCGTTCGATGTGCACACATCCAGCACACACGCGCTCGTGCAGACCGGTCCGCTGCTGTGGACGGTTCGCGACGACAGCCTGCATGCGGTAGCGCCCACCATGCGCATCCGGTCGGTGCATACCAGCGCCTCCGAACGCGGACATGCAGTGGTGCAACGGGCCTCCGATGGCGCTCTGCTATCGGTGGCAACAGATGCGCAGTCCGACGCCACCCCCTCGGTTCTGAATGCCGATCCTGTGCTGCAAGACGCCACTGTGCATGCTGTGATCTCCAGCAACGAGACGACGACGCCTCTCACATCCGCCTGGATCGTGGCAAACAACGGACTGTTTCGCCTGGACGCCGATGGCACGCTCACCCGACGCACGACCACCGCCGATGCGCTTCTTCGCGGCACCGGTATCAACGACGCGGTGCGCCTCTCCGACGGTACGCTTGCGCTGGCTACCACTACGCAGGGCATCGTCGTCATCAACCCAGACACGGGGAGCACCCACGTCATCAACAATGCCAGTGGCCTGCCCAGCAACGAGGTGCGGGCGTTGTTGGTGAGTCAGCAGGATGCGTTGTGGGCGGCCACGGCGATCGGCATGGCGCGTGTTAGCTGGCCAGGCGCATGGACGCGCGTTCCAGCACTCGCCCGTAAGGCTCCAGCGCGCACCCTCACCAGTCGTGGCGATACGCTCTACGTGGGCACCGGAGACGGGCTCTGGCACTACACAGAAGGCGCTCCTGCACGCGTTCGCGGCATGCCCCGCGTGCAGGTGTACGAGTCACTGGCGGTGGGACGCGACGTGCTTGCGGCCACCGCACCGGCGTGTACGCCGTTCGCGGCACAACAGCGCGCCGCATCAGCACATGGAGCGGCTATGGACTTGCCGCCTCCCCAAACGACCCGAACACGGCATACGTGGGGCTGCAAGACGGCGGTGTAGGACGCGTCCAACGCGTGCAGGGCCGGTGGCAGTCCCGCGGCACCATGCGGCAGGATACGCAGGGACTCGCATACACCATCGCCGAGGATGCACACAACGCGCTGTGGCTGGGCACCGGAGCATCGATCTATCGCGTTGAGCAGGCCTTTCAGCCAGACGCCGCCCCCGTCGTGGCCCGCTACGACACCACCCACGGCCTGCCTGCGGCGTCCTTCAACTTTACCGTGCCTGTTGGCGACACGGTGCGGTTCATCACGCAAGACGGCCTCTATCGCTTTCAGCCGGATGCCGAACGCTTTGTGCCCGACCCCGACTTTGCCGCGGTCTATGCCGATAGCACGCTCCTGGGCTGGCCCGTCGTTGCCCCCAGTGCCCGCGAGGTGTGGATGGACTTTGGCGGGTACAAGTTTGGCGTGGCTACGCGCCCCGCTCCCGACAGCGCCTACACCTGGACGGCCCGCCCCTTCCGCCGCCTCGCGCGGGGTCGCGGCCCAGCCGCCGCCATTGGCCTCGGCCCAGGCATGCGAGGGCGTCAGGCGGTATGGGCGAAAATCGCGGCCGCGCGCCCGCCCGGCCAGCGCACCGATGGGCACCGGCGTGTAGGGCGGGCGGAACATCGTCGTGCCGGTCTCGGGGATGGTCTTGCCGGTGCACTCGGCCATGATCGCCAGCGCCGGAATGTTGGCCGTCTTGCCCTGATCCGTGGCCATCCCGAGCGTGGTGTAGCGTTTCAGATGCTCGACCGCGCGAAAGCCTTCCTGATGGGCCTGTTTCACGTCCT
>CAJXLX010000044.1 GCA_913056335.1 uncultured Rhodothermaceae bacterium | reverse complement strand
CAGCTTCCGAAGCGGCGGGCTCGTCGAGCGTCCATGTTACGCCGTAGAGCGCGAGGCCGCCCAGCCACGACCCCGATGCGCGATCCACCGTGATCGTTGTTCCAGGCACCGGATTAAAGCGGTCGGCGGCCCACTGGGCGACGTGGGTGGCCCCCCAGTCGGTTTGCAGCAGCAGAAGGACGCCCAGCAGCAGCCCAAGCAGCACAGCGAGCGTTGCCCCAGCGCCTCGCAACAGGCGCGTCCCCATCGAGCGCGGAGCAGACGCTTCAGCCGAGGACGACGCTTCAGAATCGGTCATGAGGATGCAAACGATTTACAATAAAGATGAGCAGATGCAATGCATTGGGCTCTGCTTAGCAACGTGTTGCATACGGCACGTGTCGAACGGTCTATGCTCTGCGCGTCGCTATCGCATCTACGCTGCTGATTCTACCTCCGCACAACAGGGAGACTGTCACCGATTAGAAGGTACGCCCAATGCCCACATGCAGTCGAAACTGCCGTGTGAACGCCGGGTCGACGGTGGTCGGCGGCTGGTTGTTACGGATGGCATCGCTCACCGCTCCGGGGTCGCGCACGTCGAGCGGATCGGGATTGAGTGGAATGGCGATGTCGAAGCGCAAGAACCCGAACGGGGTTTCGTAGCGCAGCCCTGTTCCAGCGCCCACGCGCACTTTGCCCGTTGAGGTCGCGAAGCGGTCGGCGGCATCGCTGGGTGGAGCCGGAACGAGCGTAAAGTCGTGCCTGCTGAGCACAGCCGCATCAACAAAGAACGCGGTGCGCCACGCCGGTCCCAACCCTGGAAACGGAAGCCGAAGCTCGGTGTTGAGCGCCAGCTTCGACATCCCGCCGATGGGCGTAAACAGCGACGCAGGGCCGCCTGTCTCCGACAGGTTGACGAACTTGCCGCCCGACTGGTTCAGGGGCCATCCGCGCAGATCGGTTCCGCCCCCTGCATAAAAGAGGACATCGTTAAAGCGGTTACGAAAGACCGAGTTGCGCAGCGACGGCTCAGAATCGAGCGCTGTGCGGCTCGTTCCGAATGGAAATACGCGCCCGGCAAAAAGCCGGCCGGCCAGATCGATCGTTGGGGTTAGCGGCTGATAGGCACTCACCTCAACCGAGAGCTTGCCGTACTGGATGCCTGAGGGCACCACCGCCCCTGCCAACTCAGCCGTGGGACGCACCAAGAAGCCTACCGATGGATTCACGAAATCGTCGGTCCGTCCTAAGTTGGCCGACAGCGTAAACACGCTGCGGTTGAACCCCGACGAGCCGTCGCTACCGAGTGGGTCGTCCGGGTCGATGGGTCCCGACTGCAGCGCATCAGGCACGTACTGGCGGCGGCGCTGCAGGCTGTGCTGCAGCGTAACGGTGCGGAAGCGAAAGATTTCGTATGTAAGACGAGTGTCGAATCCAACGGTAAACTCGTTAATACCAAGGCGGTCTTGCTGCACGCCTGGAAGGCGCGGGTTGCGGCGTATTTCCCCAAACGGCTCTACGGCAGCCGACAGGCTGGGGCTCCAAATGTAGGGCTCGCGCAGCAGCAGGCTCGCCCGAAAGCGCCGCTCAGTGACGCTACTGCCGCCGGTTCCGGCCAGAAATGCAGGTAAAAAGCGAGCATCGTTCGGGTAGCCGGTTTCTGCCGTTACACTGGCGGTGAACGCGCGGGCATTGCCAAAAAAATTGCGATGGCTCCAGCGTCCCTCTCCGGTAAATCCCACGGTAGTGCCGTATCCAACCTCGCCCGCAAGCGTTCGCATGTTGGATTCACGCACACGGTAGCGGACTGTAACGA
Source organism: uncultured Rhodothermaceae bacterium (assembly GCA_913056335.1). GTDB lineage: Bacteria > Bacteroidota > Rhodothermia > Rhodothermales > Salinibacteraceae > Longimonas. The sequence continues at coordinate 20,954 of CAJXLX010000044.1, read as the reverse complement.
GCGAGTCGCGGGGCTGCTCAGGCACGTCGACCAGTGCCACGCGGAACAGGTTGAGGTTGAAGAGATTGCGCTGCCCCTCCGACAGTGCATCGGCGGAGAACACATCGCCTGGCTCAAACGGCAGGCTGCGCTCTACCACGCGACGCTCGACCGACTGCGTACCGCTGATCTGGATCTCGCCGATCCGTGCACGCGGTCCCGGATCGACAAAAAAGCGCAGATCGGCAGTGCGTGCCTCGGTGTCGGTGGTTACGTTGGAGGTGACCCGTGCAAAGGCGTAGCCCTGGTTGCGCAGCCAGCGTGCAATATCGTCTTCGAGCTGCGAGCGTTTAAACTCGGTGTAGCGGCTGCCTAACTCGACAATCGTATTGCGCTCAAACGTTTGCCACGCGGTGCTCTGCTCCCCGGTAAAGACCTCTGCAGCGTAGCGCTCGCCTTTCGCATCCAGAAAAAGCGCATCTTGGATGCGAAGTGGCGCGCCCTCATCAATCGTAATAACCAGTCGAATCCGATTTTCCGCCGCATTAAACTGCGTGACGGGGTAATCGATGGAGGGCGTAGGGAAGCCATTGTTTTGGTAGAACTGGCGCAGCCGTGCAATGTCGCGCTGAAAGGTTAGCGGATCGAACCGGCGGGGCTCGGGCTGCAGCAGCGGAAGGCGACGCTTCCAGCGGTCCCATGCCGTGGGCGCCTGCGTGGCCATCTGCTGCAGGAGGCGTTCTTGAGAGAACGTTTGTCCCTCCACAAACCGCATGTCGATGCCTACTACCTGCGTTTCCTGATTCACGAGCACCAGGGGGTCCTGAGCCTGAACTGTAGGTACTGTGCTGGCAAGCACGAGGAGCAGCACCAGAGCCCCAATCCTGCGCAGGGGGCTACGCCAAGCGATATGCAGCAACATCCACAACATCGAGAGCACCTGTGGTACCATTGGTGAGCAGCGTAAAGAAACAGCAGGTCGACGAAGCGGCAGGGATGTGTGAGCACACAGGTGGCGTCGGCCACAGCGCCTTCAGGGCGATTCAGGAAGGTGCGTGTGCGGGTGGGGGATGCGGTGCCGGGTCATTACATAGCGATGCTCATGAAGCGACGCGATAACGGCTCCCAGCATAAACACGATACCGGAAAAGTAGACCCAGAACACAAAGGCCACCATCAGGCCAAAAGTGTTGCCAAGTGCCGAGAAGCTTTCGGCCCCCACGGCATATCGGTCAAACTGGCCCACGTACACAGCATAGTACGTAAACGCATATTTGAGTATCTCCCAGATACCAGCCGCCAGGGCAGCCCCGACGAGCGCACTGCGCTTACGCGGATGCGGCAAGGGCACCAGGTAGTACAGCTGGAAGAACATGGCTGTGGTGATGAGAAACGGCAACATGACCGCAAGCCCGCCAGCTAACCAGCGTAACACTTCGAGTAGCCAGGGCGCGCGAATGCCCCATGCCATAAGCGTGGCCGTGCTAATCTGTGTCGTGGCCAGGAACGAAAGCAAAATGGTAGCCAAGAAGAGCAGCCCCACCTGTCCGACCATGCGTATGTCAAACAGGTATCCGCCCAGAATCGACCGGCCCTCGTGCCAGGTCTGCGCAAACGCATTTCGCACAGCAATACGCAGCGTAACGAATAGCGAGAAGGCCGACAGGAACAGTCCAACGCCCCCAAGCCCAATTACGGCTCCGCTGGCCTCTTGCAGTTGCGTAAGAAACAATACCACCTGTTCCTCCTGACTCGCCGGCAGAAAGTCGCGCACCACCCCCATCACCGCATTGAAGGCTGTGTCACCACGCAGTACGCGCCCCAGGAGTCCGATACCCAGAATGAGAATGGGCACAATGGTAATAAGCACTTTGAACGCAATGGCTTGCGCCCAGAGGATAACGTCCTTACGCTGCAACTCTTGGATGAGGCCGTGCAGATAGTAGAGCGCAACGGTCTGCACATGCTGCTTCCACGGCGTCGAGAGGGGGGTGGACCCAAAGCTTTCAGATGTTGGATCTGCGCCCGACACGTCGCCGCGGTGTCCTTCGCTGCCTTGAGATGACGGAGCCTCCAATGGGGCCGTGCGGCGCACTGCATTGCTCAGACGCTCATCGTTGAGGGACGCAGTGGACCTTTCTTCGTCTGCCATAGCCCTTAAACGTCTGGCCCCCGAACGCGCGGTCGGTTCGCTTGCCTCAGAGGCGTCGTCCGGTGCAGTGGGGAGTGTCGAACTCATGCAAGCGGGTCGTTGGATGCGCATACACATGCTGCAACCCGGTCTCTTGCGTGCGGTTCTGCAGAGCCATGTGTGCGCCGAGCGGCTCCCACGCTATTGTACGGGCCACATGTGTGGGTCAATCGAACAGGGGCCAGTGAATGCCAAACCGAATCCGCTGGTTTGGGAGCGGGTAGGTAGGCACTACATATGTGCCTGCCGTTACGTTCGTGCCCCCCAACGCGTTCTCGTACGAGAGCATCAACTCAACTCCGCGCAGGTTGGCTTCGGCGTGTACGTTGAGTACGCCATCGGGCTGCAGGCGACCTGGCGTATCGGGCGTAGCGGGGGCATCCAGCTTGGGCAGCGTAAGCTGTCCTGTGGGCGCATGAAACCAGCGACTTCGGAACGCTGTGCCCCAGCCGTACGCCTCGGCGTACAGATCGATGTCCAGATCCCGAAACAGCACGAACCGCGCGCCGAGACGCCCCCGTCCGTACACATCGGGTAGGCTTGCGGCGTATTGCTGAACCTGCTGATCCCCGGAGGCGCGGACCTGCAGCGCAGTGCCCTGCACCACGGCATACAGTCCACGCGCTGCATCGTAGCGCCACCGCAGCCGCCCCGACACGCCGGCTACGTCCAGCGGCTGAGGGACGGCGCGAATAGTGCTTTCGAGCGGATCGGAGCCGCGCTCGGATTCGACTGCGCGCTCGGTGCGATGCCCAAATGCAGTCACTTGCGCCTGAAGCGTGCGCCATGCGGTGTGCAGGCCGACCTGCGCCCGGTGCGTGCGCGTAAGCACCGGATCGGAAAGCGGAGCAACGAGCCCAGCTGAGCCGTACGTTTCAAGACGTGAACTGGGCCGGGCCGTGCTGGCCACCTGGGCAGTCCCCCCCAGGGGTCCCGTGTCGTACGCCGCCTGTAGCTGCCCACTGGCGTACATCGGGTGGTTCGTATGATGATGCACGTAGGCCGCCGCATCCAGCATCGTTCCGCGCCACGTAAGCGAATCGCGCATCCCGGCGTGCAGCGCGGTGAGCCCGGGCGACGCTGTAGCAAACGTGTCGGTCGGGGCCGTATGATGCTCGGCGTATGCCACCGCCTGCATAGCATGCGATTGCACACGCAGCGGCTGACGCAGTGTAGCTGTGAGAACATGCGATCGGAGCGTCCGCTTCTCCTCGAATCCGCTAAAATCGAATGTGTTAGAGGTCCAGCCCGTGGTGAGTTGCGTAGCAGGCAGGCGGTCGCTCCATGCCCAGCGTAGGCGGGCGCTCAAGTCGTTTCGAATGGTCTGCCGCTGCCCTTCGGTTCGCACGTCTGCCTGGGCCGGGACAAACACGGTGGTGGGGACGTCGGCAATAGCGGGTTCTACGCCGCCGTGGGTTTGCAGGCGGTGCCGCACAGCATAGTTGGTGACATCGAGTGCCCATTGGGCCTCTTGGTAGCGGATGCGTAGTAGCACCTGGCGTGTTAGGTCGAGCGCCGTACTCTGGTAGGTGTCATCGTTCGAGGCGCCGCCGTATCCGAAGGTGGCAGCAAAGCGTGCGGGCTGCCCCAGCCACTCCACCGGACGCCCCTGTGTGTGGACAATCTCCACGGCCTGCAGGCTGGCCCCTCCGCGCCGATAGCGCAGTTCGGTGAGGGGCCGGTCGGGCGTGAAGAAGCGCCATTGCTGCGACAGCCCCAGCGCGCTCTGGCGTCCGGCAGGCGTTGTGGTGCTGGGACGCGTTGTAAAGAGAGAGGGCAACAGGTCGTATCGCGGCTGCTGCGTGATCGGGTCCACGTAGCGACGATCGTTCAGCCAGTAATCGGCTCGGTGTGGAGGCAGACCATAGCGCGACCATCCGTGCGGCCAGTCGATCGGGCCCAGGTGGTAGAGGAAGCTGCCCGGGGCCTCCGCCAACGTTTCGGCCATGCTGGCGTGCGCCCGCCGGTACAGCGCCGTATCGACGAGCGCGCGCGGCGGAGCGGGGAGCAACTCCATTGTGGTATTGGGGGCTACAGGGTCGTCACCGGACGCGTCGGGCGGACCGGTTTCGGGCGGACCGGTTTCGGTGGTGTCGGCCTCGGTCGTATCCGTTTCGGTGGTGTCGGGAGGTGGAACGCGATGTTGGACGGGTGATTGGTATGCGATTGGGGCGGCGTCCTCTACGCGCAAGTCAGGCTGTGAAGGGGGCGCTGTGTGTGCGGTGTCCAGAACGAGCAGACTAACCAGCACTCCCACTACGCATCCCCCTGCCTTACCCGGAGTGTGCCAAAGCCAATGCAGTGAACGAAGCAGACCCATTACTCATCAGGGAAGAGTCCGTAGAGGCGGCTCTCGATTTGGCTGACGACCTGGCGGCGGTCGGCATCGTCGTTGACGAAGTCAACCTCGTCCACATCGACAATCATTTTGGGGCCGCGGTCATAGTTTTCGATCCAGCGGGTATAGTGCTTCTGGAGCCGCTCCAGGTAGTCGATGCGGATGGTGGACTCGAAGTTGCGCCCACGCATCTGGATGTGGTCGACGAGCGTGGGCACCGAGGCTTTCAGGTAGACGAGCAGCGACGGGGGCTGCAGGTAGGAGGTCATGATGCCGAAGAGATCCGTGTAGTTTTCGTAGTCGCGCTCGCTCATCAGATTCATTTCGTAGAGGTTGCGCGCAAAGATCTCGGCATCCTCGTAGATGGAGCGGTCTTGCACGATGGATTCGTCAGACTTTTCGATGCGGCGCTGGTGGTGGAAGCGGCTGGACAGGAAGAAGACTTGCAGGTTGAATGACCAGCGGCGCATGTCGTCGTAAAAGTCGTCGAGATACGGATTGTCATCAACGCTCTCGTAGAAGGCCTCCCAGCCAAAGTACGAGCTTAGGATGTCGGTGAGCGAGCTTTTTCCGGCACCAATGTTGCCGGAGATGGTCACGAATTTTTTGGTGCGGTCGGTGTTCGGGGCGTCGAACAAGTCGGGCATGGGGTGCAGGAAGGCAACGGCGGTTTTCAGTGCGGACGGCATGTAGGTTATTCAAGGTATATGCTGCCCGGCACGAACGGAAGGGCGGTGCATCCGTTTTGCGCAAAGATCGAGATGGGAACGTGAGGGTCGTGCGTGAGCGCGCTGCCTCTCCTACGTGATATTTAGTGCGGCCTCAATCTCTTGGCACATGGCCTTTAGCTGCTGAACGAGTCGCTTTACCGTCGGCTGGTCTTGTGTTGGTAGCTTAACTCCAGCCATTTGGTCAGCTAACAGACTGCTTTGGACGTCATGTGTTTGCTGGTTCAAAATGTCAATAGTCGTACTTGCAAGCACTGACGAGATTTCAAGCACCGAGACCATATCACGTCCAAGGAGCCGAGCCGATGCGATCCGTTCATCGAAGTCGGGCTCACCAAGCAAGTCAAGATGCTTATCTATCACGCACGCTCATGATGAGGTGGCCACGTAAGCGTGTGGCTGTCATCCTCGATACTCCCGAACGGTATGAGATCAACCGGATGTCCGCCCTGTGGAGCGACAAGGCGTTCGGCCTGGGTTCCTTTTTGGAAGCCAAACTCGTCTATTAGCACATTTCGGACCTTGTCATACATATTCCAATGTGCGACAGCGAACGCCACGTCTGTGTCTCGGGTACGGCGACGCAACCTGATGTCATGTCTATGCTCCAAATGAAGATCTCGAGCCCACGCACCGATCACGAAGAAGGTAGTTTCGCAACGGCGGAATGCCCGTTGCAGCGACTCGATCAGCTCCTGTGTAGATGGCGAAAGCGCGTCTTCTGCAAGAACATATTCAGCCATCGGCCATCAGGTGGTCGGTAAAGATGCGGTTGGCAATGTGCGTGGCCCGACTGTCATCAAGCGTTAACAGATCAGCATACACCAGAAGCGGCGGGACTGTACGCGTGTTTGTGTCATCTACTGTGTCATCTACTGAGGTGAGGGGCGTCCAAAACTGATCGAGGATTTCGACAGGACCTTCTGGATCAGGCACCATGCGTAGTCCACGAAGCAGTTTCGTAGTTGGCTCTTCGGTGTATATAGACAGCAACTCGGGTTGCAAGTCGTGGGTCAGAGCATCGGCCGCTGCCTCCCCGCCCCAACGTCCCAAGCTGGAATCGAGGTCTATCGCTTTCCAGTCGCGAACCACGGCCTCGTTCAGAAACTGGAATCGGCCCCGTGTCATCTTGGGTCGCAGTCGCTCTCCGTAGGCTACGGCCCATCGATCCATCAACTCGTCAAGGCGGCGCAGCTTACGCGTTCGCGTATCGATCTTTATCAGATACCCAAGCTCTTCGAGGTCAGAAAGCACATACCCAACCGCGCCCCGGGATATGTCTGCTGTATCCGCCATCGTGCGATACGTCGTGTTAACCAATTCGTCGTGGTTCAACAGCGCAAAGATGAGCTTGAGCCCTGCTTCATTGAAGGCCCGATGCTGGCAACGGTGACTGCGGGATTTTGTAGACTGTCCTTGCACGAAAACAACGAATTGAGAGTGGCCTACACATGCAAGATAGCAATTTCCCCCGCTATCCATGTACGACTGGCCTGCATTACGCAAGAGCTTTTGCGCCCCCGATGTAATATGATCTGCCACAAACACGACTCCTGCTCTATCCTGTCCGCTTCTTTGTGACAGTTCTCGGGCAGCCCCTTCTTTCGTCAGATTCGAAACGATCTCTGCCTGGTATGAGCATACTTTTTCATCGCGTACCGCCGCGTGCAGAATCTGCTCGTCTCCATTCGTCGTGATAGTAATCGACGGGGGCAAGAGGTTACTGAGCGCTTGCGTTGCCTGTCTCAACGCCATCTTATTTGTCCAATATATTTTTTTGTCCAATTATGTTGGATGATGGTTTATAATGGACAAACGGAATCATAGATCCGATGTCCATCTCAGATCTCACCCATTACAGCGCCGCATATGCCTGAATGCAATGCACATGCAGCGCAAAATCGCCCGCCTGCTTGTCCCCAATCAAGAACCCGATTTCGCAGATCGAGGCTGCCTCAAACGGAGGCGCATCGGGGCGGGGCTGGCCGCGGCGCATGGGGCGCAACTGCACAAACGGCAGGTAGTGCGTGGCGGGCTGTGGTGTCGTCCAAAACGGCACGCGGTAGCTGATGCATCCGCCCGGCTCGGTGCGCAGGGTGAGCCGGTAGCGGCGCGGCGGGCCCTGTGCACGAAGCATGATGCCGGTCTGCCCCGAGAGGTCGGCGGAGCATGGTGCTTTCGCCGACGCAAACCCGCCGCTGTTGGCGAGCGAGACGGTCCCCGCAAACTGCAAGGCGCGGTCGTCAGGGCGTATGACGCGGCTGGTGGACTGCCCGCCCATCACGTCGTCATTCACGCAGGTCCACGGACCGAGAGTAGACGCGTCGGAGAGCAGGGGCATGATCATCGAAAGGCTGGAAGTCGTAGGCGGCGTCAATCGTCTTCGCTTGTATGCGGCGCGCTCCGTTCATCGGTTGTTTTTTCGCGGGCACGCAGGCTGCGAAGCAACGAACTGGCCGCTGTGTCGGAAAAGGATTCCGGCATCGCCGTCGGAGCCTCATCCGCGGTTCCATCCCCCGATGCGTTGTCGAATACTGACGCGTTATCAGACTCATCATCCTCTACATGCTCAGCCGGCGCATCATTGGCCTCTTTGTGCGGCTCTTCATTGACTTGCTCCTCAGAACCCGGAACGGCTTCGGTGTCAGAGGCAGAGGCAGGCGCCTCGTCAGCGGTTTCGGGGACTGTTTCGGTCGGTTCAGAAGCTGTATCGGCTGCGGGCGATGTGTCCTCCGCGTCTCCCTGATTCTCTGCAGGTGCAGCCTTATCGGGGTCAGATTCAATCTCCTGTTCTGACGCACCGCGGTCGGCATCGGTAGGAGGCGCAGACGCCTCGTCTTCACGCGCCTCGTCCTCGACCAGGGCGGGGGATGGTTTTGGGCTGCTGGTACCTGCACCGGGCGACACAAGCACCGCCCCCACGCCCACAACGCTTCCGCGCTCGCTCCGCAACGGGCGCAGGTGCGCTTCATACGGGCGGCTGCCCGCGTCGGTGTCGATCATAATTTCTTGATTGATGATGTCTCGCTCATCCTTCATCAGCGCATCCATCGCATTGCTGATGCGCCCCTGGTCGAATGGGTTCGACAGCGACTCAAACGCCGTGCCCACTACGTCGCGCAGCGGACCCTCTTCGGTGTTATCGTGGCTGACCGAGCGGATGATGCCGTCGCGGTCAATCACCATGAAGGTGGAGTCGGAGCTGTGCAGCGGCGTGGGGTGCACCGTGGCCAAGACCGCGGCTCGACCGTCAACCAGCACTTCGCGTTGACGCACACGCGCCGGGAAGTACGACCCGTCCGCACGCTGGTGCAGGGCAAGCACCGAGCCGGGATCACGATACGATGCCGGGGCCTGCAGGTCGTTGGCGGTGAGCCCGGCAAAGTCTTGCGCTTCGTATCCATACTGCGAGACTGCCGCCGCATTCGCCTTCATGATGTGCCCATCGCTCTGAGCGTACACGTACATAGGCTGCGGATTCTCATCAATGAGCTGCCGCACCTGCGCCTCCGCACTACGTAACTCAAACTGATTCACAACCACGCCGGCCATGCGCTCGAGGATTTCGCGCTGCGCAGCATCGAACGTCTTGGGCTCGTAGTCGATGATGCAGAGCGACCCAATGTGAATGCCCTCGGGCGTGGTGAGCGGGGCCCCGGCGTAGAACCGGATGTACGGCGGGCCCGTCACAATCGGATTGTCTTTAAAGCGCGGGTCTTCGGTCGCGTCTTCAACCACGAGCATCTCTCCGTTGTGGACGGCGTGCACGCAGAACGATACGCTGATGCCGGTTTCGCGCGCATCGAAGTTGAAGCACGACTTAAACCACTGGCGCTCTTCATCAATGAGCGTAATTAGTGCCGTGGAGGCGTCGCACACCTTGGCCACGAGACTGGTAATGCGATCGAAGTCTTTCTCGGGCGCCGTATCCAAGATATGATAGCGCCGTAACGCGGCCTGACGCTCGCTGGTGTTTTCGAGGCTGGGTGTCGCTGAGGAGGGGGATGGCATAAATTTGTATGGTTGCAGCTATATGTGTCAAATGTGACCTTTTCACATTGCCAGGGGCTACGCCCGTTCCTCTGCGCTTGCAAACCCATCATATTCGTTTCATTGTAGATGCAAAGCTCTGGTGCTCCTCATCCGTTTCGCATCGGGAACCGCTGGTTCAGCGTGGCCCCGAAGCGCGCAATCTCAGCCTCGGTGTTGTAGTAGTGCACGGAGGCCCGTACCAGCTTCGGAAGGCTGCGCGCCTCGGCATCCAACAATGTGGACGACGGCGGGCTCACCGACACGTTGATCCCGTCGGTACGCAGGCGCTGCTGAATGGCCTGGGCGTCGGTCCCGCTCAGGGCAAAGGTGACGATTCCGCACTGCTGCGTGCCCATGTCGTACACGGTTACACCGCGCTGTGCGCGCAACGTCTCGCGTAGCTGCTCGGCCAGGTGGCGCACGCGATGGGCGATAGCCTCAAGCCCCCACTCCAGGGCATAGTCTACGGCAACGCCCAGCGCAATCTTGCCCGCCACATGGCCCTCCCACGTCTCAAATCGCTTGGCGTCGGGGCGGATGCGGTAGCTGGTGGGACTGGTGAGGGTGGCCGCGTGCAAGTCGAGCAGCGGTGGGGTGAGGCGCTCGATCCAGTCGCGCTGTACATACAAAAATCCGGTGCCACGCGGCCCGCGCAGGTACTTGCGTCCGGTGGCCGAGAGCATGGTGCAGCCCAGTTCGTCCACATCGAGTGGCAGTTGGCCTGCTGATTGGCATGCATCCAGCAGGTACGGCACATCGGCGTCTTGGGCAATGGCTCCGACCTGGGCGGCTGGGTTGACCAGGCCGCCGTTGGTGGGCACGTGCGTCAGTGCAATGAGCGCCGTGCGGTCGTCGATCGCGTCGCGCAGGGCGTGCAGGTCGATCTGGCCATCGGCGTCGGACGGCACCACCTGTACCGATGCGCCGGTGCGCTCGGCCACTTGTAGCATCGCGATGTAGTTGCTGGCGTACGAGGCTTCGGACGTGAGAATGCGGTCGCCCGGGCCCAGGTCCATGCCGTAGAAGGCCATGTCCCACGCCCGCGTGGCATTTTCGACGAGGGCAATTTCCTTGGCCTCTGCCCCGATAAGCCGGGCGATAGCCTCGTACGTGTGCTGCAGCTGCTCCTCGGCATAGGCAGCGGCTTCGTATCCCCCCAGGTGCGCTTCCTGATTGAGATGATCGATCTGTGCATCGAGCACGGGCTGGGGCGGCAGGGCGCTCCCGGCGTTGTTGAAGTGGAGCACCTCGGTACAGCCGGGCGTATCGGCACGGGCGCGGTCCACATCGAATGCAGCGTTAGGCATCAGTATCGGTAGCGTCGATCAGAAAGTCGTCGAGTGCGCGGAAAGTGGGGGTCGGACGCTCCCAGTGCGGCAGGAGTCCGCCGGGCACCGCAGTGTGGGTGATGTAGCGTGGATTCGCGTTCTTCAGCGCCGGAAGCCGGTCGAAGCGCTGCACGGTGGGCGCGGGTGCTTCGGGGGTAAGGATGAGCGTGGGGCGATAGAGACGCGCGTACCCCTCGGTGTCGATGTTGCGCTGAAAGAGCGAGCCATCTACAAAGTGGCGCGGGGCGTAGGGCGCGCCCTGAATGCGGGCCGTTTTTGCCCCGTAGTAGACGAGCGCCTCGGGGACGGCCTCTGCATCCTGAAAGACCTGCGTGGCCAAGTAGCGCCGCAGCGACGATGGGCGTGTCAGCCAGAGGTACGGCAGCGTGAACCCGCCCACGGTGGCGGCGGTCTTGACGGCCAGACGCCCGAAGGGGGACGGGCCGCGATTCGCGGAGAGTCCGGTCGGCGCGATGAACGCGCAGCGGCGCACCAACGAGGCCGCTTGCAGTGCCACCGACGCCGCAAACTCGCTGCCCAGCGAGCACGCCACCAGATCGGCCGCGGGCCCCACGGCATCGTTGAGCACCGCGTACAGCACATTGTGGTAGGTGTCGGGCGTGTAGCTACGGCGCGTGCGCTCCGAGCGTCCAAAGCCGAGCCAGTCGAGCGCCCACAGAGGCCGATCGGTCGTCTCCGCGTAATGCTCCACAAGCGGACGCATCTCCATGGGCGAGGCCACGGCGTTGAAGCTGTGCAGGAAGACAATGGGCGTGCCGGTGCCCGGACGGTGGTACAGGTGCACGCGTCCGTGATCGGTGTCGAGGATGCGCGAGTCGAGGTTGAGCGCCGGGTCGAGCGTATGAGCGGGCGGCAGGCTGCGGTGGTAGGCGGTGGTAGCGCCCGCTGCTGCAGCGACACCGGCGGCTGTCCACCCCAGCCAGCGCGAAGAAGAGCCAGTCATGAGTAAGAGACGCAGACAATCCAGAAAAATAGAGGGATGCGGCTGTACCGGCAACTTGCAATGCAGGGTTCCGTATGCACCAACAAGTCTAAAAGAGCGTGCAGAATATGCCGCGCTCTGCTCTACCCCTGTAGTTCAACTGGATAGAACACAAGCCTCCTAAGCTTGGAATCCTGGTTCGAGTCCAGGCAGGGGTACGGTTTTGTACCAACGTTTCTCGTGCAGCATCGCGCCGCCGATCTGCATGCGGAGAGAGCTCTATGACAGCGTCCCCGTGCTCTGGGATGTTACGTATGCTGCAACGGTGCAATTGAAGGGGGGAGCCGAGGGCGTGCCAATGGGACGTACTATCCGTGCAGCCTCGTGTCGACTGGCCTCTTCCATATCACTGTAGGGGTTGTAACGACACGGCGCGCCGTGTTGCCAGGGTGCTGGCACGCGGAAACGGGCTCCTGGGCCAACAGCCGACGCAGCAACGCTGCGTCATTACGATACCTCAAAGGTGCGATTAAAAGGTCGCCCGAATCACGTCGCAGTGTGCGACGATGAGAGATTTCAATACCTCAAAGGTGCGATTAAAAGCTGGGCGAGTACGTCGGCAAGGGCGTCCGCTTCGGTATTTCAATACCTCAAAGGTGCGATTAAAAGCCTCGGCTACCACCTGTGATACCTCAATGACACTCCATTTCAATACCTCAAAGGTGCGATTAAAAGTTGACCTTGATTTTCCTGTAGATCAGCCCATTGGCATTTCAATACCTCAAAGGTGCGATTAAAAGCGCACGCCATGAACGAGCGTTATCTGATTGCAGCAGATTTCAATACCTCAAAGGTGCGATTAAAAGCCCGACCCCACAAAGACGCGGGCCGTCAAGAACCAGATTTCAATACCTCAAAGGTGCGATTAAAAGGCCTACACTTTGAACCTTATCGCTCCGTAGAGCCGTATTTCAATACCTCAAAGGTGCGATTAAAAGCACTTTACCGAGGTAGAGCACGCACGCAAAGGCACATATTTCAATACCTCAAAGGTGCGATTAAAAGGTTTTCAAAGGCATAGATTCAGGGGTTTGAGTGCTGATTTCAATACCTCAAAGGTGCGATTAAAAGTTCCCGTTTCACCTGAGTTGATTACTGCGAGGTTATATTTCAATACCTCAAAGGTGCGATTAAAAGTGGCGTTCTCGGGCGCGGTGTCGGTTTGACTTGCCATAAATTTCAATACCTCAAAGGTGCGATTAAAAGGCCTCTCAGAATATGGGATATAGCCTGCTTAGATGCAAATAAGCGGCGATTCGGCGACGATTGTCCGCGCCCGATGTCGTCACCCTCCGGTAGCGCATTAGCCCCCCGGGGTCTGACGACTTTTGCTAACCCCCTGATCCTACGCTGCGTATCCATAAAAATACAGATGCGGCACGGTGGTTGTGGGTGGCGTTTTCCCGAAAACGAGCGGAGGCCGACGCAGGATCGGCCCTGAGCGGCGCTGAACGGGGGTCACAGAAAGCGTCCTGTTTCGCCGGGCTCCTCGCCCAGCGTTTCGCGCTCAATGTACGACTCGGCGCGCACGTGCCACACGATTACCGAGTCTTCGTTCGGCTCCATGAGCGCCTCGGCCTCGTGCTTAAGTTGCGCGTATTGCGCTTTGGTGAGCTCGCCCTCAAACACCGAGTTCTGCACCCACGTCAGGTAGCGCCGAAACAGCTTGAGCATCTTGGCCACGCGGTCTACATTTACATCGTATACGGCGATGATGTACATTTGGGTTTGGGATTTGGGATTGGGCTTACCACCACATCTGCAGTCCCTGGAACGGGTCGGCGTCGGGATCGCAGAGGTGGCGCACGAGCTTGTAGGCATCCAGGCGGATGAGGCGCTCGTAGCTCACGTTGCGCCCCAGGCTGCGATGCTTAATGGTCTGGCGCAGGCGGTCGTCCCAGTGCTCCACGAAGATCTTGCGCCCCGATTCGCTGAGGTAGGTGCCGCCCAGGCGGTCCTCGAAGTGCGTGGGCTGGATCTGACGCGTTTTGATGAGGCGAAAGATAGCCCGATCCACCAGCACGGGTTTGAACACCTCCGCCAGGTCCAGCGCCAGTGAGAAGCGCCGATCGCCTGGCTCGTGCAGGTAGCTCACCGTGGGGTCGAGCGCGGTGTGGTAGAGCTGCCGCAGGCACGCGGTGTAGCAGAGGCTGTTGCCAAAGCTGATGAGCGCGTTGAGTTCGTTCGAGGGCGGCTGCCGCGAACGCCGCACAAACGGAAACGCCTCGCCCGCCGGACCCAAAAGCGCAGGCCAGGTGCTGTAATACGTGGTGCGCGCCTGCCCCTCGCAGCCCATAAGGGTCAGAATGTCGGATGCGAAGCGCGCCTGTTGCTCCAGATCAGCGATCTCGGCCTCCGCGGTGGATACGCGGTCGGTGGGATGATCGAGACGCGTCGCATAGTATTTAAGCACGCGACGGATGTTGTGGAGTCCAGCCCGCACGAACGCCCGCGCCAGCGTGAGGCGATCGTCGGGATCGGTGTGGTGCGCGACCTGGGCCACCTTCAGTCGCCCCGCCAGCAGGTGCTCACGCGGATACAGGCTGGCGGTGTAGTGGCCATAGTAGTCGAAAAAGAAGGCGGGCACGTGGTGCTGCGCAAGAAACGTGATGAGCTTGGTGTTGATGTCGATCTCCCCAAAGCAGTAGAGCGATTCGACAGATTCAATTGGAAAGGGCACCTTCTCGCCGGTGGGCCTCCCGCTGGGCGTGCCGTCATCGTCGGGGAGCCGTCCGGGCGTGCGGGCGTCGGTGGCGCGCTCCAGCCGCAGCGAGTTCTGATGCCGCGCCAGACGCGCATTGGAAAACAGGTAGTACGAACGTTTCATGAGTCGGGCGGCAGTTAGACACAGATCCAAATGATATGTAGCGACGTAGCGCGATGCGTCGCTCGGGTAGCAGGTGCCACGACCACGCATCACCCATAACACAGCTCCTCGTACGCGCATTTTCGACAGAACGCCCGCGTATCGATGCGGGGCGGCGGGGTATCCTGGTCAGATAGGCGGCGCAGATCGGCCACCATCTCCGCCAGGCGCGTTTCGTAGGCGGGTTCCAGTTCGACCGATTCGGTGCGGCGTAGCTTTGGGTAGTTGAGTTCGCCTCGGAAGGGCAATCCGTCGGCGCGGGTGACGTCGTTCAGACGCAGGAGCCACAGGTAGAAGCGGAGTTGCCAGATGTGGGCGTCCTCGCACGAGCGGCCTTTCTTGGTTTCGTGAAGCACGCCGTGGTCGAGCTGCGCCCAGTCGATCTTGCCGACGAGCGCGGTGCCGTCGGGCGCTTCGGCATGCAGCATGATCGCCTTCGTCTGGCGCGCATAGCTCGACTGGTCGACGAGCCGCCCCAGCGCCACGGCCTGGCTCTCCTGCTCCATCCACAGCCCGTGCATCGACAGCCAGGCCTTGCGTTTGCAGATGCAGTAGTATCCGATGAGCATACCGCCGATGCGGCGTTGCGAAGGCGCATTCATGACACACACGATGTAGGGCACAGATAATGCCCTGTCATGATACCTGCCCCCGTTGGGTTGCGCGACATTTGGTGTCGGGAACTTTGCGTAGCATGCCTGGCTGCTTTGCTATAAGCACCGATCTTGCATTGATCGACCACGATCCATGTCTAAGATGAGACCTTCGCTTTGTGAGTACACAGGCGTATACCAAGCGCTTTCTTCGTCGTCGCTGACATGGAAATGAACTTGTTCGTTTGGGACACGGCCTATCCGTTGTCCCATTTCGATTTGATAGGCGGGCACGCTTACCCCATTTGTCTGTACAAATGCCTGGTAGTCTCGATACGTGTCAAAGCCTTCTGGACACACCGTGAGTACCGTCTCTTGTGGCGGAATGTCGCGGCTCATCCACTCTTCAGTTCGGCTTTCTTCCTCATCAGGAGATTGTGCGCTAACGATCAACCAGTCGTTTTTAAGATGCTTCTCTAAACGCTTCTGATTGCTGTCGATCCGATCTGAGGAGGGCGCAACCTTTTCGGGCGTATCGTAGATTGCATCGACAGCATCGATAAAATCTTGGGCAGAATGCGCCGTTTCTGTGAGGCGCTCTTGTGTTTCAAGAAGTGCCCGCCCAGGAATCCACGTTCTTGACTCCTGTTCGTAACTGCCGTACGGCGCAGGGTATAGCTCCTCACCTTTCGTTGGCGTCACGACATGAAGCGGCCCGGGCGGCATGTCTTCAAACCGAGATAGGCGTCCGGCACGCTGTGCCAAGCGGTCATAAGGGCATAATTCACTGACCATGAACGGGGCGCTGATGTTGAGGCTCATCTCGCCGATCTGGGTGAGTACAGCGATGCCTCCTGCTGTGTCGTTGTCCCAGGCTTCGGCCCCAAGCGCTGCAATAAGCTCATTCTCGATACGCTTCTTGTCGGGCTCGGTGAAACGGGAATGATACAGCGTCACATCTTTTTTCGCGTAGTCATACTGATGTGCATGATCGCAAAACCAGTCGTAGTAAACCAGTGCTCGCTTTACCGTGTTCGCGTAGATGATAGCACCTGGCTGCCGTGCTGCTTCTTCCAAGACAGACCGGATGTCCTCTGGCGCCTCAGCTTCTCCGGCGTCTTTAACAAAGCAGCGCGTCCGGGTAAGATCTGACGCATCTTCAGCCAGCGTATTCGTTTTGTAGACCGACTTTGCCGCGTCAGGAACGGTTGCACTCATAATGAGCACAGGTACGTCGAAGAGCTTAAGCACGGCCAAGAGCTCTTGCAGATTCGCTTGAACGAACGGGTCGTAGAAGTCCGCTTCATCGATAACTACACAGCTGTTGCACAGGTGATAAAAGATGTTATGGTGATCCTCGCGTGTGCCGGTAAGGCTAATCAACAGATGGTCAATTGTCGAAACCGTGACAGGCGTTGCAAGGAGCCGCGCGTGCCGATGCTGCTCTTGCGCTCTGTGCTTCGCTTCAAAGCTTTCGTCTGCCTTTTCTTTGTGGCGTGCGTACCATGCGCTGGAGTGATAAAGTCCTGCTCGACTGACACTTTTTTCGACGTCAAATGCAAGCGAGTTGGACGTAAACCGCGTGGGCATCGCAATCACGCACCGATCGGCGCGGTCTTTGTTAATCTGATGCTTTGCCCAAAGTAGAGCCGCATCCGTTTTACCACTTCCGGTAGGTGCGCGCAGGATCATAACCGGATCATCCCAGCCATCCTCGATGGCTTTCTGCACGCCGCGTGGAGCCTCGTATGGAAAGTTATAGCTGAACTGCAGGTCACTCAGATCGGGAACCCACTTCTCCTGTTCTTTGATACTGGCTCGTACGTCAGCCATCCGGAGCATGGTGCGCACACCACCAATACGGAACCGCTCTCGGAGCGCTTGCTCCTTGAGGTTCGAAGGCGGATCGAGATCCCACTGTTTTGCTTTGTTGTAGAACTCATTCCAGTATCTTTCAAATCGGCCTCCTTTGTCATCCATCCACCGATGCCGATGACGATAACTGAGCTTACCGTGATGCGCACCGATGGCTACCCGCTCAGGAAACGTGAGCTCGATGTTTTTCTCATCGACCCACATCAGCGATGCAATTTCGTGACGCATCCCTACTTTCATCAGGTTGCGTCCCGATTCGTTCTCTCGGTCGGCCCAGCAGGCCTCTTGCCACGGCGTAGCCGCCTTGCCCTGGTCATGGTACATCGCAGCCCGGACGACCTGCGGGCGTAGCAGTTCACCTGTTTGTTGTTCGTATTTATCTTCCAAGAACGGAAACGCATCCAAGTGCCGGACCGCTTCGTCAATCACATGCTGCGTGTGCTCACGCAGCGTGATGCCGTTGGTTTTTGCGAGAACAGGTTTAGACATAGCAGTCAGGCACTTGTCTCGTTATCGAGCGCGTTTATCCTTCGTACTCCGTCGTGAAGTCTTCGAAGGTCATGGGGTCGGCTCCGCCAGTCGGATCGTAGAGCCCTTCAAGTGCATCCAGTGCCGCTTCGTATGCTTCATGGACGCTGTGGCCATCAGTGGTTGTATCATCACCAATGAAGTACTGCGCACCACGAGCATCGAGCGCAGCCAAGACGTTCTCGCGTTCTGCCTCATCCATCTGAAAGAACCGAGCGGCTTTGCGGGAGAGGCGCGTGTCGAGTACGATGCACACTTTCTGAGGCTCGCCGGTGGTCGCGTTGCGGGCCTGGTTCGCATAGTCCGTAAGGAAACGCGTCCCGTTCAGGAAGAGCTTTGCACGGCGCAGCCGTTCTGCATCATCGACATGCTTGACGTATTCAGTGCCTACGTGGCGTTCATCTTCGTAGGTGAACGCTTTGCTAACCGAGAGCGCCGACACATCCAAATGAAAACTCATCTGCATGTCGTCATCCTGGCTGAACTCGTTGGTTGCAAGTGCCTGCTTTTGCGTGGCGTCTTTGTTTTCGTTCTGCTTGATGCGAATCAGGAGGTCGCGTCCCACATCGCTGGGCTCAGAGGCTACGGCAAACGTCGCGCTCACCGGCGCCGTGCGGCGTCCGCTGTAGCTGCCTTGCGAGGGATGCATAAAGCCCCCCATGTCTGCACGAAGGTCGACCTCGATCTGATCTGTGGTGCCATCGCCGTTAGCCACGTATGTGTCGCCTCGGTTTTCGTCTTCCATGTTGAGGCGCTCAATCGCACTAAACAGCGCATGACGCTGCATCTGGCCCGAAATGTAGACCTTGCCATCGGGGCGACGCTTAATCGACGAGGCATTGCCCAGCAGCTTCTCTCCGCCATTTGCGGTGTGGTTTTGCATGGGAGCGAGTGTAGCGACAGAGATTCCTTTGACGTCTTGCATAGTAAAATAATGTTGATGAGCGTTGAGTAGTAAGGGGGTTGTGCAGGCCAGCTGTTTTTCAAAAGTGCTACTCTTCAAAAAAGGCTACTCTGCGTGCTCTCAGATTGAGAGGAGTTATCGGTAGCTGTGTCTGGATTGGATGTCTCTGAATCACCTTGTGCCTTTCGGAGCCGCATGTAGGCAAGCACGAGGTCTTTGGCCTCGTCAAACGCAATCTCGCCCGTCTGGACTGCTTCCATGAACCGCTCAGCCTCAGCAGGTACGTCGCGCCCGGACATGCGGCCTGCCATGACGTTGATCTGTGCAAACAAGCTGCTGGGGCGACGGGCGCTCATGGCTGTGCTTTCAAGCTGGGCCAGCACGCGTGTCTTGGCGTCGTAGATATCGCGCCCGGTTCCACCGTCGTCGCGTTCTTCGTTTTCGTCGACTTCCTCACGCGCTGCGTAGTATGCTACGTCGTTCAGGTAGGCACCATACGCACGGGCCGACTCGACGATGTCGCGTTGGATTTTGTATTCTTCCATAAAGAACTCCTCTATGATTGGTGAAAGGTTCGCTTCGTAGGTAGCCCGGTATGCCAGAAAGTCTTTGAATGCGGGCTTGGTGTATAGCTGCAAAAACCGGCTGGCCAGCATGAAAAAGGTAGCGCGAGTGTTGCTGTCGGGCTTATTGTGATCCGCATTGTAAAATCGAATGCGGTAGAGGCTCTGGATTATCTTGGGCAGATTGTGGTTTTTAGCAAGCCGCGCCACATGATGCCCCACATACTCCTGACGCATCAGATTCTTGTCGTAGCTCACCAGGTAGATGGAACGGCCTTTCATTGCATTCAGCGTCTCACGGGCTTTCTTCTGCTGATCAGCGAGTATGTCTGCCCGTTTCATCCACTGCCCAATTGCGCCCATCAGGCCAACAGGACCAAAGGCCGGGCTGCGTGGAGCATCTGGGTAGTTGCCATCGGAAATAGGCGGACGCTTGCGGTTTGAGGTCTCTTTGCGCGTGAGCGTCAATCCATTGCCTGTTTCGCTCTCCTGCATACTTCGAAAGAGCCGCACAAAGGTGATGAGTCCCTCCAGATCCAGGTCCGGAATCATGGCCTGGTTGGTGAAGTCGACCTGTGTTGCGGGTTTGAGTGGCGTAACTGCGGCCACCATTGAGAAGGCCACCTCCAACGTGGTTGACTTGGGATTTGACTGCGACTGCGTACCCTGGTTGAGCTTAGTCGTGAACGGTGTAAACGAGCGCTTGAGCTGTGCCGATTTGCCTGAATTTACTCCCTTATCGATTTTCTTGATCATACTGCGCACACCTTTGACGGAGTATCGCGCACTTTGGTCATCGATCACGACATGCGGCATGATGTAGTAGCCGTCTTCTGCCTTCTGACCACTAGATTCAACCTCGTCGGCTGCGAGATAGCGATATTTTAGCGTTGTTGCGTCTTCCAAGTCCGAAGCTGTATGCACCCGGTATCGATGCAGCGCATTTTGAAGTGCACCGCCTGCAATTTTGAGAAGGCGCTCTGCATCTTCAAGAGCCGCTTTCCAGTTAAGCACATCTTGGTCAACGATTGCTGCAGCCAATCCATATCGTGGATAGGTGTGGGCAAAAAAGTCGGGAAGGGTATACTCTTGCATATCAGCTATTAGGTTTTATTAGAGTTAGGTACTTAGCATGTTAAGGCGTGCTTCTACCCAGCCATCGCTTGTACCCAGGTAGAGCGGACCTGCTGGATTTTCAAGAGCGGCTCGCAGCTGCTGGGCCAGTGTCTCCGTAGTTTGAATACGGTAGCGATAGGAGCTCTGTGGAATGACGTACTCACGCGGTGTAGGGCTGCTATAATACTGAGGGAACTGTGGTCGGATTGCTTTTACATGCACCTTAGCACCATCAGGGACTTCTTCGGTTAGCTCCTCTGGATCGCGTATGTCGTAGCTGGCGCGATCCCCAAACGAAATGTCGCTGCCTGAAGAACGGTTGACCAACGACGTGAGCCGCATATCATGGTGTTGGCTTCCGCCTGGAAACGACGTGCCGCTTCCATGCGTGTGGCGCGCCCACAGGTCGTCAAAGCTCTTCACTTCGGGAAGGATAGCCGTATCAAACGTGAGGTGATGCTGCAGCATGCTCACAAATCCCGATCCTGACTCTGCGTCGCTGCGCCCTTTGATCCAGGGCGTCTTTTTCAGTTCATGACCACGGCCCAGTTTCTTTTTAGCCGCCTTCCGAAGCTTTTTGAGCGTCTTCTTGCGCTCGTCTGCAGGCAGATGGATTCCCATCGCGTTTTCCAGCAACCCATACAGCATCGCGTTTGTGGGCGCACGTTGCGAACGATAATAGGTACCCGGCTGGGCTGTAGACATAGAAAGCGGTGCCAGTGCTTCCACTGTGAGCGTAGCTGCTGCGTCAAGCTCGGGCGGTTCAAGGAAAAACGAAAGATCCATGATGATCACGTCAGGTTGATGCGGAATAAAACGTATCGTCGGTCCACCGTGCGGGGTTGGTCTGGATGTATCGGCGGATGCGTTGCCAGTCGGGTTCGCTGCGAATGATGTGGTTGTGGTAGTT
>CAJXLX010000043.1 GCA_913056335.1 uncultured Rhodothermaceae bacterium | reverse complement strand
CTGGTAGACCCAGCCGCGCGCCTCGGCTTCCTGCTGAATGAAGATGTTGTAGGCATCCACACGGCTCTGCAGCAGCGCGACCTCTTCGCCGGAAAGCACGCGCTCATCATCGGCACAATTGAGCGTTACGTCGGCTCCTTCGAGCGCCTCAACCAGCAGGTTGAAGAGTCCATAGTTAGCCGGGACCAGCGTAGTTGCTCCCTGTTGATCGGGGGCACAACTGGCATCAACATTGAACGAGCCCCAGGCTGGGCTCAGGTTGCTGCCCACTGCGTTAAGCTGGTCCTCGGCAGCGGCGTAGGCAGCGCCAGCGGAGAAGTGCGGAATCAGCGTCACATCGCTCACACCGTAAAGCACGCCGCCCTGGGCTCCTGCGTCTTCGAGCGTATCGAGCGCATCGGTATAGCGCGCTTCAAAGTCGGCTGGCGATGTAACGGTTTCTGGAGTGGCCACTCCAGCAAAGGCAGCATTGAGTACGTCGTTGTTTCCAATCCAGATCGTAGCAAACGTCGGTTCAACGTCGGCAGCGGCCTCCACCTGCGTGCGCCCACCCAGAAAGAGCTGGGTTAGCACGTTGGCATTGTTAGACGGAGCTGCGTTGTCGATCAGATCAACAACCGCAGCGTTGGGAACGGCTACGTTGTTCAGCTGCACTGGGGCAGGCGTTTGGCGCAAGTTGCACGTTTCCGCTGTGCCCCCGCCCACGCGGTCACCGGTAAGTGCATTGGTCAACGGCGGGCGGCACCCCGGATCCGCCAGGAGAGGGCTCTCGAACGGGGTACCCATTTGCTCAGCTAAGAGCACAGGATACGCATCTTGCTGCGTATTCGCGTTGATTCCGTCGGATTGGAATCCGGCGGTAATGCTGTTGCCCAGCGACACGTAGCGAGCAAACAGGTCGTCATTAACCGGAGGCGGAGTGAGCGAGTCGTCATCGCATCCGGCAAGTAAGATAACACTTGCAATTAGGAGCGCAGACAGCAGCGCGGAAAGTCGTGTTCGAAACGTGTACATAAGACGTTAAAGGGAAAGAGACGGCAGGATACGAGAGCGGCGGACTACAGCGAGAACGTAGCGGTGAGTCCAAACAGGTGGGCGTCGAAGCTGTAGAGCCCGTTGGTATCGGGGCGACCTTCAGACAGGCCGCGTGTGCGTCCGCGGCGGTCGTTTTGCCCAAGGTACTGGTACGATGCGTTTACGCGAAGCAGGTCGTTTGCTTGCCAGCCCGCCCCGATAGTAATGTGATTGCGATCGTTTTCGGGAAGCAGCGGCGTCACCACATTGTCGGGGGCCGCGGCCTGGTTAAAGAGATATCCCCCGCGCACTGTCCACGCATCGCTGAGGGCATACTCGGCCCCGAGGCGAATCGCATTGGTATCGCCGTAGTTTTCGTTGCGAACCACGGGATCCTCCTGGTTCTCAAACTCAATCACGATCTGATCGAAGCTGGACCACTGCGTCCACTGATAGTCGACCATAAGCGTGAGGCGGTCGGTGGCCTCTACGCTCGTTCCCAGCACAACCTGCATCGGCATCGTGAGTGAGGTTTCGATTTCTTGTGTGCTCAACGCGTTTCCATCGTCGAACTGACCGCGGAGCAGAGCATCTAAGTCCGGAAAGACGGTGACAGGTTGCCCCAGAATTTCGGATAGCTGTGGGGTGGTAGGCAGACCCGTGCTGATTTGGCTGAAGGTGGCCGTTCCGGTATAATTGAGTTCAACAGGAGCCATCACCCGTGCGCCAAACCGAACGCGGTCTGTGGCTTCTACCTGGATGCCCAAATGCGCACCCAGTCCAAACGCCCAGTCTCCGTCCAGTTTTGAGTCAGCAAATGCGGTATGGAAGGGAACCCCGACTGATCCGAAAGTGAGGGCGCTGCCAGGAAGGTTCTGAGATGAAAGGTCAACCACTTGGTTTAGCTCGACCGTTCCCATGACTATATTAGGTCCGCCGCCAACCGAAATACGATCGGTAAGCTGATAGGCTACCGTGGGCTGAATGTAGATAGACTCAACGCTGTTGTCGTAGCCCTCGAAGGCGCCGTCGAAGCTGCGGTCCCACTCGGTCGCCAGTCCGTACGGGACAAAGACGCCCAGACCAAGCGCCAGGTCGGGCGAAAGGCGATGCGACGCGTACAGGTGCGGGGCGGGAATAGGACTGTTTTGCAGGTCGGTCGTCTGCTGCGTATAGTCGTCGGTAAACGAGCCGCCCGCGGCAATGACGGTAGTGCCCAGGCTCACGGTAGTGCCCTGTGTGCTTAGGAGCCCCGCCGGGTTGTAGAAGATGTCGGAGGCATCACCACATGTGGTGGCTACTCCAGCACCAGCCCGGCCCATTACACAGGTGCCTTGCTCATACACGCTAAACCCCTGGGCTGAACTGGAGAGGGGAGCTAACGCTCCCAGAGCGAACACTGTGGCAAGAGCAGCAAGCAAGCCGCGAGGAGGGGAATCAACAAAGCGCTTCCGAGCGAAGCACAGCAAATAAGAGATCATAACCGATCAGAGCGATGGTGAATAGAACGGGTGCGCTGCGCTGTAGCACAGCCAACCACAAAGCACGCGGCGGTTAGACACGTGCATGTAGCACTTAACAGTGTTTAGTCATTAACAGATCGGTAACAATGGTACCATCTGAAACGGGCAAAAGCAACAGGCCCTGCAAGACGCATGCAGAACGGGATAGAAGGATACGAATCCTGTTAGCTTGGGGTACAACCTCGGACGAACATTCAGTCAAATGCTCTATTCTGCTGATGATTGGGGATTAGTCGCAACGGCAGACTGTGCTATCAGGAAGTGGTGCCGCTGGATGAAGCGAGGTCCAAGCCGCAAAGAGGATCCCCCTAACGGTAGCGGTTTAATGCTACGTGATGGAGAACATGAGCCCGTAGCCGGAGATGGGGAGCGCCCCGTTCGCCTCAGGAACGGTTTTTTATCGGGGGGGCGGTCACGTCACGTTTGCCCACCATCTCCCTAACATTGTGGATTCTTACGGTGCAGATCGCTCGGAAGCCACATCAATGTCGGGGTCGCCAGGGTCTGCATTTGGCGTAGCCCCGTCGCCCTCTACAGGCGACTCAACCTCGGGCACAATGTCATCCTTGGCAGGTTGCGCCTGGCGCTCAGCCACGGGCATTGCCTGGGAATCTGCTGCGCGCTGGTGTTCAATAACGACAAGCGCCACCGTCTCGGTCGCATGCCCGCCTCCCAGCGGCGTGGTCTCAATCACGTGCCATCCGTTAGACAAATGCTCGTTGAGATCCGCAAGACCGCGGACAGAATCGCCTGCTACGCGGATAAGAAGGGCTTTCTGATCGGGGCGCTCCATGGGAACAGCAAAGTCGGTGATGGAAAAGGCGGCAGGTGCAACTCCGTGTACATCCGGCGATACCACCACGCAGCAGCCCGGAGTGAGGTTGCATTACATTGCTTGTATTACGCTGATTGCTTCTACATGACTACTCCGCCACGTGTTGGTCTGGTCTACGATGTTTTTTCCGACTACGTGTGGACTGACGACGCGCCCCCGGATGCAGACGCCGAGTTCGAGCCGATCGAAACCGTGGATGTGCTCGCGGAGGCATTGCGCCAGTGCGGGGCCGAACCCGTGCGCGTGGGACCGGCCCGAGCACTACAGGACCAGCTACGCACTGGGCTCTCTCTCGATGCGGCACTGACGATTGCCGAGGGGCAGGGCACGCGCAATCGGGAAGCGCACGCCCCCATCTTATTGGAACTCGCGGGTATTCCACAGTGGGGCTCCGACGCGCTCACGCTCTCGCTTACGCTTGACAAAGCCACCACCAAAGACCTGGCTGTCCGTGCAGGTATCAAAACGCCGCAGTGGACGGTGTTCTCGGGCGTGGAGGGTATCAGCAAAGAGGCCCTCCCTGCACCTTTCCCGCTGTTTGTGAAACCACGCTACGAAGGCACCTCAAAGGGCATTGCCCCTGCCAGCAAGGTACGCACGCTCGATGCGCTACGCGACGAAGTGGATCGGCAGATCACGCTGTATCAGCAGGATGTGATTGTGGAATCATTTGTAGATGGCGGAGGCGAGTTTACGGTTGCAGTGGTCGGCAACAATCCGCCCCGTGCGCTGCCTGTGCTGCAACGGGCGATAGAGCCAACCACGGGCATTGGACTGCATGCGCTGGAACGGCGGGGCGCTCCAGACCGTGAATGGGACTACACCATTGCTGGTACGCTCTCTGAATCCCTTGAAACCCGCCTGTGCCGCGACGCGCTGCGCCTCTACCAGAAGCTGGAATGTCGTGATGTAGCGCGCATTGACTTTCGGGTGGATGCAGAGGGCACCCCGTACCTCCTGGAGATCAATCCGCTCCCCACGTTTGCGCCCGACGGCACCTTTGCCATCATCGCCGAGTTGATGAACCGCCCGTACCCCGATCTGCTGGCAGATGTGATTGCAGCCGGACTGAAGCGACTGGGCGTACATCCACTTGCCGACAGAGCTCCGCTTACCAGTGGGATGGTCCTGGCCGAGCTATAACGCAGGGCACTGTGCCTGCTACGCCGTGCGCAATGAAGGGGGATGCAATGTGCTGTGCGCTGGTGCCTGCTTTGATGCTCACCTTTTGTTCTGATTCTGCATGACGTGTTCTCCCTCGCGTCCCCATATTGCTGCCGATCGGCCGGACGAATGGACTGACTGGCGGTGGCAGATGCGCCATCGCATCCATACGCTCGACGACCTTTCGGAGTGGATTCGACCCACCGAAGCCGAGCGCCAGGGCATTGCGGAGACGGAGTCGGTCTTTCGGTGGAACATCACTCCGTACTACGCTGCACTGATGGATCCCGACGATCCGGCCTGCCCCGTGCGGCAGCAGGTGGTGCCGCACATCAACGAGATGCAGGATGATCTGGTCGATGAACTCGATCCGCTGCAGGAAGTGGCGCACTCGCCCGTGAAGAATCTGGTGCACAACTACCCCGATCGCGTCGCGTTCTGCGTGACGGCAGAATGTGCGGTGTACTGCCGCTTCTGCCTGCGCAAGCGCATGGTGGGCGACGCCGATTTCTTCTTGCGAACGGGCGAACTGCAAAAGGCTATTGACTACATTGCCGACACTCCCGCTATCCGCGATGTACTGCTCACAGGTGGCGACCCGCTCACATTCAACAATGCGCATCTGGAGTGGCTACTTACGCGGCTCACGGCCATCGACCATGTCGAAATTGTTCGCTTTGGCACGCGCATGCCCGTGAAGCTGCCATACCGCATCACCAACGAACTGTGCAGCCTACTCAAGCAATATAGTCCGCTATGGATCAACACACATTTTAATCACCCCAACGAACTTACCGCGGATGCGGCTGCGGCGATAGACCGGTTGCTGCAAGCCGGTATTCCTGTAGGCAACCAAACCGTGCTGATGCGCGGAATCAACGACGACGTGGAGACTATGAAAGCACTCTGTGAGGGGCTTGTAGCGATGCGGGTGCGTCCGTACTACCTGTATCAGGCGCAAGTCATCGGCGGCACCGGGCACCTGCGCACACCTATTGAAACAGGTATGCATCTGATGCAAACGCTGCGGGGCCATACCACCGGATTTGCGATTCCAACCTATGTGCTCGATACGCCCTATGGCAAAGTGCCGCTGAACCAGTCGTGGGTGCACGGCCGAGCGGGTGATTACGTGATCATGGAGACATATGACGGCACAATCTGGGCCGAACCAAATCCGCTGCCCGCGTCGTATGCACACGCCGATCTGTTACCTCGCGTCCCGTATCCCAACGCTGCAAAGACCGTTTCTTCTACCGCTCAGCGCCCTACCACTGCATAGTCAGGATATCGGAGGGCACTTCCGCACAGTGTGCCTCGTACAGTCTCATCTAATGTCCAATGTATATAATACAAAGTACCACGTACAAGCTGTCATGTTGAACGGTCCGTTCATTAGGTTCATTGAAAGTAAAGCGATATGAGCGTACCGACCACGTGTCGGCATAGCCAACGGGTGAAAAAGAGCATGTTGCCCTACTGCGACTGTCGTACGCTAAAGAGAAAGCAACGCTTGTATCGTTAGAGCTTACTTGGGCCACATACCCTGAAAACCCGAACAGGTGCTAAGTATTTGTGAAAGAAAGGAGTGTATAGCAGTGCACGCCTGGGGGCAGGCCGTGCTGGTTGCGTAACCGCTGTTCATCGTGTATCATAAGCCGGATTCTTGGTCCGCAACTCGCGTTTATATGATTCGACTCATTCTTGCTGGACTGGCCGTGCTTCTGGCCGTGCTGGCGTTTGTCACTGGGCAGTCGTGGTTGTATGCCACGGCTGGCGGTACAGGCGGCGTGGCGTTAGGCCTTGCCGTGTACCAGCTATGGCTGCGCCATGGGCCGAAGACGGCATCGCAGGCAGCCCGAAACGACGACCGAGATGCGCTGGGCCTGTCGTCGGTACGTCCCATGACGGAGAGCTCGGGCACGAAGAGCTCCGGCGCGAAGAGTTCAGAGTCCGTGTCTAACAGTGCGACCTCGAATGGCATTGAGAGCGCGCGCTCGACTACCGACGAGGGCAACGACGCCCGTTCCGCTGGGAAAAAATCGTCTTCAGATCAGGCCCCTTCGCAGGCACGTGGCGCATCACAGGGTAGATCGGACAAGACCGCACAAGGAGGAGAAGGTTCGGCTGGTTCGGCGGCACGAACGGCTAAGGAGGCTGTCGAGGCCGATGAAGCAAAGGAGGCCGCAGGCGATCCGCGTGTAGAGGCGTTTGTGCAGGCCTTGCGCCATGGCCTGCAAGCTCACACGGTAGTGCTACTCGTTCAGGAAGAGATGGCGTTGGAGTATCGTATTGCCGGAATCGACAGTGCGGCGACTTCGGTGCAACGTAGCGGCAGTTTTTCGGCCTCGGTGCCGCTGGTTACAGCTCGAATGTCGCACGCTGATGTTACGGTGCGCAGCCTTAGCGATGAGCCTCGTCTGCGCGAGGCGCTCAACTACTATTCTGACGGCGTGCCGCCCCTGCAACATGTAGCTGTTGCGCCCATCCAGCATGCTCAGCAGTCGGCTACATACTTCTTGCTCGCCGATGGAGATGCCGATGTGCCGCTTCCGCATCAGCATACGAAGCGGCTGATTGCGCAGGGCGCAACGATGCTGGGGCATCTGCTGGGATACGATCCGACGTCGCTTGGGCCATCGATCCCCTCAACCGAAAGAGACAGCGCACGCACTGATACCACATCGAACGAGACAAAAGGAGACGCGTCTTCGGAGCATACCGAAGCAGAGAGTGAAATGGTAGACATGACCACGCCCTCCCCAGAGGTGGAACGCCAAGGGCCGCGCCCGCGCATCGAAATTGTAGCGGAGGAGATGGAGGGAGCCTATGCGGCCGAGGCTCCGCTTGCTCTTGCGCTGGTCCATCTCAATCGGGCCGACATGATTGCAGAACAAGGTCAGGACACGGTTGAGCGTGCGGAGCAGTTGCTGTATGAGACGTTGCAGGAAGCTGCTCCCAATCAGCGGGTGGAGCGCTTCGGCGAACTCACCTACGGCGTCTTTCACCGCGCGGGGCTGCAAGACGTTGAGGAATGGACGCTTACGGTGCACCGGGGGATGCTTCGGGCAACAGGGCTGCTCAAGGGCGGCGTAAGCATTGGTGTTACCGTGATGGGACCGCGCCATGAAACCGCCAGCGATTTCCGGAGCGAGGGGATGGAGGCCCTCCACGAAGCATACAAGTCAGGAGCGCCTATCATTATTGACTGAGAGATGCTCGGTCCGAGATCTCCTGCGGACACGTCTGCTGTGCTACGCTTGGCAGAGCCGCATGGGCAAGCATAACGATCTGCATCTCCCCCGAAAACAGCTTCCATCGTACGTTGCGGGATACGGTTCGTGTCTCTGTCACTACCAATCTTGTCATCGCCAACCTGAAGATGATGCGCTCCTTTGCTGTTTGGACGGTGGGCCTGGTCGCGATGGGAAGCGTGCTCTTGGGGGGATGTGGAAGCAGTGCTCGGACGCCCGAGCGTGCTGAGCCCGCGGCGATGCCCGCTCCGTCGGTGCCAGATGCTGCAGACGAAGCCGCAGCAGCGCGTCCGACCCCGGAGGCTGTACAGCAGCTCGTTGAGGCCGCCTTGCAAGGACGACAGCCCACCACGTACGAAGCGGTCGTGCGCCAACTGGGTGCCCCGCAGCGGGTAACGGCCCAGGCGGTCGAGAATGCCTACGCGGCGGGCCAGGTCGATACCGTGCGTACGCTGTACTACCCTGCGCTGCAGGCGCGGGTGTACATCCGAAGTGATGATGCCCACAGCTTCCTTATTCAGCTACAACTCCTGGCATCGTTTTACGCGGATCCAAATGGCCTGCGCGTCGACATGGCCCAGCAGGCAGTGCGTCAGCAACTGGGCGCGCCCCAGCGTGTAGAAAACGGAACCTGGGTGTACGAAAACGTGCAGCAGGGTGCTGCCGATCTCCGCCTTAACTGGAAAAACAAGCACCTGCAGGCTATCACGTACGTATTCCACTTTTCGTGAGATGCGGGTGCTCAGCGATCCACCTTGAGCGCTTTACGCACCAACGCATCCGCCGAGTCGATGTCGGCGTTGTCGCGCAGGACCACGCGGATGGCGCGCTCAGCATCGGCCCGCGACAGGCCCAGCGATTCGAGCGCGGCAAGCGCATCGGCGCGGGCATTGGCCTTCTCATCTGAGGAGCCGGTAGACACGGTGCGTGCGTCGCCCAGGTCCATCTCCGAGAGCGGATCGCGTAGCTCTACGATGAGGCGTTCAGCCGTCTTGCGCCCTACGCCCGAGATGTCCTTCAGGCGCGCCGTATCGCCGTTTAGCACATGGTCGCGCAGCGCACGTGGCGACATCGCCGACAGCGCCGACAGCGCCAGGCTCGGCCCCACCCGCGACACGCCGCGCATGGTGTTGAACAGCGTGCGCTCGGCCTTGGTGGCAAACCCGTACAGCGAAATGTCGTCTTCGCGCACGTAGTGCACCGTGTACAGATGCACCGACTCGCCCGTGTCAGGCAGCTCCTGAAATGTTGAGGTCGGAATGTCAATAGCATAGCCCAGGCCATCCACATCTACCACTGCCTGCTCAGTCGTTTTTTCGACGAGCGTGCCCGAAACGTAGGTAATCATACCATCAGCGTAGAAACCAAACAGAAACGAAGGCGCCCACCCAAAGACGCCTGGAGCGCTATGCGGCGGGGCGAGCGGCGGACTGCGCGGCCTCGCGGTCCCAGTTCATCACAATCGGGATGCGCCGCCCCATGCCAAACGCCTTGTCGGTGACGCGAATGCCCGGAGGCGCCTGCCGCCGCTTGTACTCGTTCTGGTCGACCATGCGCAGCACCTGGTGCACCAGCTCGGGGTTGTAGCCCGTCTCGGCAATGATAGTGCCGGCCTCCTGCATCTCCTCAACATAGCGCGCCAGAATGGTATCAAGCACCGCATACTCGGGCAGCGAGTCGGTGTCTTCCTGGTCGGGGCGCAGCTCAGCCGACGGCGGTTTGTCGATCGTGTTCTGGGGGATGCGGTCGGTTCCGGCTTTGCTATTGATATATTCGGCAAGCTCGTAGACCTTCGTCTTCAAGACATCCGACAGCACCGCGACACCGCCATTCGTATCCCCATAGAGCGTCACGTAGCCCACGGCCATCTCGCTTTTGTTGCCGGTGGAGAGCAGCAGGTGCCCGAACTTGTTGGAGAGCGCCATCAGCGTGATGCCCCGGCTGCGCGATTGGATGTTCTCCTCGGCCACGCCGGGTTCGGTATTGCTGAAGGCATCGGCAAGCATCGTACCGAAGGCGTCGACGGCGGGCGCAATGGGGATCTCCTTAAAGTCGATGCCCAGGTTGCGCGCCAGCTGCTCCGAGTCGGTGACCGAGCCTTCCGACGAAATCTCTGACGGCATGGTCACGCCCAGCACGCGGTCGGGGCCGAGGGCTTCCGTAGCGAGCGCACACGTCACCGCCGAGTCGATGCCGCCCGACAGTCCCACGATTGCCTTGTCGAAGATATCCGTCTTCGTGTAGTAGTCGCGGATGCCAAGCACCAGCGCGTCGTGCAGGTCGGCAATGTCGCTACGAGCAGGGGGCGGAGTAGACGTGAGCGCATCCAGATTCACCACCACGAGGTCCTCTTCGAAGGGCGTTGCAGTGGCAGCGCACGTGCCCGAGGCGGTGTACACGCGGCTGTCGCCATCGAACACAATTTCGGTGTTGGCTCCCACCTGGTTCACAAACGCAAACGGCACGTTGTGCTGCGAGGCGGCCCCAGACAACAACGCCTGGCGCTCAGCCGATTTCCCCATCGAGAACGGCGAGGCGCTGATGTTGAGGAGCAGGTCGGGGTCTTGGGTGGCCAGTTCGGCGACAGGATCGCGCGTGTAGCGCCGGTGAGGCTGGTCGGGCAGGCAGTTCCACATGTCCTCGCACACGTGCAGCCCAATGCGCATGCCGCGCCACGACACCACCTGCGCCTTCGGACCCGGCTCGAAGTGACGATCTTCGTCGAATACGTCGTAGGTGGGCAGCAGCGCCTTGGAGCGCACGGTGGCCTCCGAGGCCCCGCGCTCCAGCAGCAGCGCCGTGTTGTAGAGCGGGCGCCCCTCGGGGTCGGGGTTTGGCAGTGGGGCTCCTACGATAACACCAATGCCTGCTGGAATGGTGCTGGTAAGCCCGGCAATAGCCTCCTGCACCGCTTCAATGAAGAGCGGATTGCTCAATAAGTCTTGCGGGGGATAGCCCGTTAGGCATAGTTCCGGAAAGGCGACCAGATCGGCCCCTGCCTTTGCAGCTTGTTCGGCATACGACACAATGCGCTGACAGTTGCCGTCAAGGTCGCCAACGGTCGGGTTGATTTGAGCAAGGGCGAGCGTCATTACGGACAAGAGATTCGTGAGCAGAAGAGGGCCTGGTTGGAATCATAGGTGCAACGCCATCGCCCGGTTGACACGTTCCGCACTCGAAGCACACACGCCAAGGAAATCGTTGGGGGCGATTGGGCGGATCTGGAGTGCAGGGAAGCGGCGCTACTGGCGTACAGATTCGGAGCGCGCTGGGGAGCCATTGGTGACATGCGCGTCCACCCAGCGGTCGATGGGCTTTTGAACACCGTCAACGAGGGCGCTAACAACAAGACCCCACACGCTCACGCCTGTCAGAAGGATAGGGGCAATGACCAGCAAGACAAAGCGGGCCTCGTTCGGGTCGCCCAGCTTTTCGGGGGTAGCTGTCGTCCAGAGTCCTAACTGCACGAACGCCATGTATCCCACAATAGCCCAGACCAGCCACACAAGACGCTGGCGAAGCGAACGGCTGTGGCGCGTCCCGAAGATAGCGACTCCAACAGTGTAGGCAGCCCACATACCCAGCGCGGTGAGGAGCCACATAAGCACGGGGGCAGTCTGTGCAAGCAGTGGATAGGCGTCAAGAGTGAATGCGGCCAAGCTATCGACAGCCCACGCAGCTATTTCTCCTTCGGCAGCCTGAAGCGCTACAGCGTGAATTGTCGCCATAGGCAAGCGCGCAGCGTACAAAAGAGCGTCCTGCAGAAAGGCAATCACCCCTCCGTACAGCGTGGGCAGCGTGAACGCAAATGCCAGAAACCACCCAATGAGCATAGGCACAAGCTGTGTCCAGCGTAGATAATCCAGTCCCAATTTGGCAAGAGAGCCTACGAGATAAAGTAGGTCGTCACGATTGAGCATGGCCATCTCCGCATAGTGAACAACTGGAGCGCAAGCATACATGCGGAATCTGATACCTGAAGCGGACGCTACGATGTGTGCTTGCTGGAGGGCATAGAGTGCGAACGATCCGCTTCAGGGGCAGAGGGATCGTGATCCATCTCAGGCGGCAGCTCCTCGCCAAACCAGCGGGGCGGATCATAGCCGGAGCCGCCCAGCGGATGACAGCGCCCAATGCGGTAGATCGTAAGGATGAGCCCCTTCACAGCACCATACTTACGCAGGGCCTGTTCGGCATACGACGAGCACGTGGGGTGGAAGCGGCAGGTAGGCGGTGTAAACGGTGAGATAGCGTTTCGGTAGACCCACAGCAGGCCCAGCAGCACGTAGCGCGGGAGCCGCCAGAGCCCGCGCGCCCAACGAAAAGTGATGGTGCGTATGGTATCCATAGGGGATGCATACGCTTGTCATTTGTACAGAGATTCGACGCATCCGCCATACAATCGAAACTGGCATATCAGTGACGCCGGAGACGTCCGCACCATTCGATTACAGACATAACTTATACCAGGTACGAGACTTCGACGTACACGTTAGGTTGGAGGCCGCCCGGGATATCCGCTCGCTCCTGATCCCGGGCTAAGGATTTGCAGCCCATAGCCGGGGACCGCTTGCGTCCCCGGCGACATTAAGGCAAGTTTCGTTGCTCACCGATTGCAAACACCTGTATGATGATTCAGCGCATCTGGTATTACTACATTCGTTTCCAGCTCTGCGGCGATAGAGCACCTTACCAGGAGTGAGAATTAGGGCCCGAATAGATCTGACAGGTCTCCAAAGACCTGTCAGATCTTTATCATCAAAAAAAGCCCGGCGCCAATAGCATGGGCCGGGCTGCTGCGTTTCTTTCTGATGTGTTGGAGCGTGAGGGCTACTCGACGCGCACGCGCTGACGCCCAATCTTGTAGCTGCCGCTTTTGGCGCGCACCTGCTGGGCGTACTCGCTCGGCACATCCACCATGGTGTGGCGGGCGTGGATGTCGATGCGTCCGATGGCGCTACCAGGCATCTTGGTGGCGCTGGCGAGCGTGCCAACGATCTGCCCCGGACGCGTGTTGTTGCGCGCGCCGGTGTTCAGGCGCAAGCGCACCATGCCGTCCTCGTGGGAATCGGCTGGCGGAGCGGTCTGCTTAGACGGAGCTGTACGCTGGGCCGCTTCGCGCCGCGTGCGGGCCTCATGGAGCGCGGCGGCGGCAATTGCAGCCGGGTCGTGGCCCTCGTCGACCAGCGCGTCAATGATGTCGCGTTCGCGGCGGGTGTCGTGGGCGGCCATCCAGGTGGCCACTTCGGCGCGGAGGGTGGCATCGCGGTGGGCCTGCACCTGGGCCTCGCTTGGCACGTCGGTGCGCTCGATCGTGCGTTTGATGTGCCGCTCCGTCTGCTTCAGGCGCTTGCGGCGGTTGGGCGTAACGAGCGTGAGCGCAGTGCCCGAGCGTCCGGCGCGCCCGGTACGGCCCACGCGATGCACGTACACCTGCGGGTCGCGCGGCAGGTTGTAGTTGAACACGTGCGACACGTGGTCGATGTCGAGCCCGCGTGCAGCCACGTTGGTGCCCACCAGAATGGTGATGTCGCCGTTGCGGAAGCGGTCGAGCATGCGCTGGCGCTCGGGCTGATCCATTTCGCCGTTCAGCGCACCGGCGTCGTATCCGTTCGACTGCAAGGTGTCGGCCAGGCGGAAGGTGTCGTTGCGCGTGCGGGCAAACACAATGGCGCTGGTAATGTCTTCCGTCTCCAGCAGGCGCATGAGCGCAGGCGTGCGGTTGCGCTTGTTGGCGACTGGGTAGTAGCGTTGTTCAATGCTGGATACCGTTCGTTCTTTTGGCTCCAGGCGGCATGAGGCCGGATTATCAAGCTGCCGCTTAGCCAGGCGCTGAAAATCGTTCGACATGGTGGCCGAGAAGAACGCTGTTTGGCGCGTGTCGGGCGTAGCGGCGAGGATGGCCTTAATGTCCTCAATAAAGCCCATGCTGAGCATCTCATCGGCCTCGTCGAGCACAGCGACCTCAACCGTACTCAGGTCGAGAGCGCCCTTGCGAATCAGATCGAGCATGCGTCCGGGCGTGCCCACAACGACATCGACGCCCTTGTTGAGGCGTCGGGTTTGGCGCTGGTACGGCTGTCCGCCGTAGATGGGCAGCACGCGGATATCCAGGCGATTGCCGTAGGCGTAGACCGCCTCAGCGACTTGTTTGGCGAGCTCACGCGTGGGCGTTACGACAACACCGCGCAGCGTGCCAGTGCCTTCGCCCAGGGTGTGGATCATCGGAAGTGCGAAGGCCGCGGTTTTGCCCATACCCGTTTGGGCCTGGCCCACCACGTCGCGTCCGGCGAGCATGGAGGGGATGAGCGCTTCTTGAATGGGGGTGGGCGCAGTATAGCCACGATCGCGTACGGTATCGGCGAGCGTGGAACTCAGCCCGAGGGCTGCAAAAGAGGTAGACATAAACGGGGAAGCAATACAGAACGAGCGGCCG
Organism: uncultured Rhodothermaceae bacterium; assembly: GCA_913056335.1. Lineage (GTDB taxonomy): Bacteria > Bacteroidota > Rhodothermia > Rhodothermales > Salinibacteraceae > Longimonas. Next base: position 8,537 of record CAJXLX010000043.1, on the reverse strand, counting down.
AGAGATGGGAGCTGGCGGCCAAGAGCAAATATGATCCGCCACTTCGTCCTGTACAAGCAATGAGCCACAGGCCGCACGTAGAGATGTGGGGCGTCGGCTCCTCCAATCGAGTCGGACGACCCAGGTGCGGAAACTACACGTATGTATAAGCGGCGGGCGCGTGGGAGATGTGGAGGGCGCGTCTGCTTCCCGCGAACACTACGCAGAGTGGAGCGGCAGTGCAATAGCAACGGATGGGCGTGCGGGCAATGCGGGGATGTGCAAGCAGCGAGTAGATAGACGTTTAAGTGATAGCTCTCTTGATAAAACCTTTCCTGCGGCGAATAGTCCCCCGTTCGCCTCTGTCGGAGACGTCCGCGCCGGGGGCGCTCCCAGTCTTCGGCTACCCATGCCTTCCATCACTTAACATTGAACCGCTACCCAATCATCATGTCCGCAACGAACCAATCGGCGGTGCGTACGGACTGTCCCTTGTATTCTGCAAACAAACCGGCCCATACCCGTGCCCAACGACCTCCTCGACGCGGTTCAGTTCGATGACGACGGCCTGGTGGCCGCCATTGCCCAGGATCACGACACCGGCGATGTGCTCATGATGGCGTACATGACGGCTGAGACCCTGCAAGAAACGCTGCGCACCGGACGCATGGTGTACTGGAGCCGCTCGCGGCAGGCGGTGTGGCGCAAGGGCGAAACCAGTGGCAATGTGCAACGCGTGCACGCCGCGCACCTCGACTGCGATGGCGATGTGCTGCTCTTTCAGGTCGAGCAGGTCGGCGACGCGGCGTGCCACACCGGCCACCGGTCGTGCTTCTATCGCCGGGTGGAGCGCGACGGCTCGCTTGTGCATGACGGCACCAAAGTGTTCGATCCTGATGAGGTCTACGGCGTGTAGGCCCGCGCCTTTCGCATCCCCTACAATTACTCTTCATACCGACATGGCTGCCGACTCGAATGAACGAAGCACAGCCTGGCACATTGCGCTGTTTGTAGGCGCGCTGGTGCTGTGCGAAGGCGTAGGCGCGCTGGCGGGATACGTAACGCAGGGGCCGGTACAGACGTGGTATCCCACCCTTAATAAGCCGTTCTTTACACCGCCTGGTTGGCTCTTTGCGCCGGTATGGATCACGCTCTACGCCATGATGGCTGGTGCGTGGTACTTGGTCCTGCGTCGGGGATGGTCGACTCCCGGTGTGAAAAGCGCCAGCACTGCATTTCTTGTGCAGCTTGTGCTCAACGGCACATGGTCGTTCGTCTTCTTTGGGATGCAGTCCATTGTCGGCGGCCTCGTCGTGATCATTGCACTGCTTGCAGCTATTCGGTGGACGCTCAAGCGCTTCTTTCTGATGGACCGCTGGGCCGGATTCCTCTTGCTCCCGTATCTGTTCTGGGTCATGTACGCGACGCTGCTCAATGGCACGCTCTGGATGATGAACTGAACGATCGCATCAGAGGGCGCGGATGCAGGAGCGGCGTTGACGACGCAGGCATCGTGCTCGATGTGCAGGAGATCCTTCGACTTTGCAGATGCCTGGCGCATCTGCGGCGCTCAGGATGACATCATGGTGGGAGAGGTATGAGAAGGACGGCGTAAACCCGAACCCGCTCCCCTGGAGAGGGGAGCTGTCACGAATGCGGCTGCGGGGTGGATGAAACAAGCATCGCCAGAGATACAAGCGATACCGAAAGCACGCAAGACGCACTGGGGACGTGCCAGTCCCCGGCTATCGGCATGCTTTGTCCGCCACGTATCTCCCAAAAGCGCCAGTAACGTGGGGCTGGACACGTCCCGCGCTGGCTGTATGAACGCTCATACCGACACCGCCGTGCGCTCGGCGCGTTCAGCCTGGGCTTCCTGCTCAATACGATCGCGTAGGGCGTTGAGCATCCCCGAGAACAGCAGGCTATGCGGCAGGGCAAGCAGATACCAGTAGAGCGTGCCCCACAGGCCGCGAGGCTCAAAGAAGTTCGCCTGCGTCACGATGGAAGTGCCGTTGCCATCCGGCTCCACCTCGTACTGCATCCAGGCGCGGCCCGGCATCGTCATTTCAGCGCGCAGGCGCAGCAGGTGCGGCCGGTCGATGTCCTCCACGCGCCAGAAGTCGACCGTGTCGCCAGCGCGCAGTTCGGTGGGATGGCGGCGCCCCTTCCGGTAGCCGATGCCGCCCATGAGCTGGTCCAGGTAGCCGCGCAGCTGCCAGAGGGCATTGCCGTAGAGCCAGCCCGTTTTCCCGCCGAGACGTTCAATCACCGCGAACGCCTGCTCCGCCTCCGCCTGGACCTGCACCTGCCGCGTCTCCTTGATCAGACCTTGCGTGGTTTCGAGCGACACGTCCACCAGGCGTCCGCGGGGATGCGAGGAGACAGCGCTGTTCCACACGGTGAGGATGTCGTTCGAGGCGTAGCGCCGCAGCGCCAGCCGCACCGCGGCCTCGTACGAGATGGGTTCGATCTCGGGGAAAAGCTGACGCGCGGCCTCGGGGTTGTCGACGGTGACCTCGTTGTCGAGCCCCTCGATGAGCGGGCGTGCAATCTGGTTCGAGATGGGCGTAACCAGTCCCACCCAGTGCGAGGACAGGCCGGGCGTAAGAAACGGCACGTTCACAATGGGGCGGTTCAGGCCGCGCACATGCGCATAGCGCTGAAACATATCGCCATACGTCAGCACATCCGAGCCGCCAATCTCGATGACGCGCCCGGCACTATCGGGCTGCTCCAGCGCCGCCACCAGGTACTGCAGCACATTGCGGATGGCGATGGGCTGCGTGGGCGTTTGGACCCATTTGGGGCAGATGAGCAGCGGTACGCGCTCGGTGAGGTACCGGATCAACTCGAACGACAGGCTGCCTGAGCCTACAATGACCGCAGCCCGAAACTCGGTGACAGGAATGGAGCCGTCGCGAAGCACGTCGCCGGTTTCCATGCGACTTTTCAGGTGATCTGAGAGGCGCTCGCCCTTCGGACGAATGCCCCCGAGGTAGATGAGGCGCTCCACGCCGGCGGTTTCGGCGGCGTTGCGGATATTGGTGGCGGCGCGGCGGTCGCGCTCGGCAAACTCGTCTCCGCTACCCAGCGAATGGATGAGGTAGTACGCAGCATCCACGCCGTCGAATATGCCAGGAAGCGTGTCGGGCTTGAGAGCATCGCCGGTCACGACTTCGACGCGGTCGTGCCAGGGCTGCGCATGCAGGCGGTCGGCATCGCGCACGAAACAACGCACGCGGTAGCCCTCGCGCAAGAGGCACGGCACGAGGCGCCCGCCTACGTACCCGGTGGCACCCGTAACGAGCACTGTTTGAGGAGCAGAAGCCATGAGAAGCGCGGCCAGTTGAAAAGCAAAATAATGGATGTATGAAATGCTCAGTGCCGCGTACAGTTTGCAGGACAACCAAAATGAAACACGGCCAGATGCAACGATGCTGTTCGCCTTGCTCCTGCAGCGACGCACAGCCCCACTGCCACATCTGCATTACAACAACGTCCCATCTCGTAGGGACCTGCATCATACGTCGTTCATCTACCCTATTGTATTACATAGTTTCCTTTCGACACGCTTTCCTAAACTCTCCCTCTTGTTATGGCTGATAAAGAAGACACCCAAACGTGGCCCGAACTCGCTATCGGACTCTACGATAAGCTGACCGGGCGTGGGGCCGAAATCTCGTACGAGTTTGACGACTTCGAACTCGAAGTGCCCAGCAAAGCAGGATCTGGAGCAGAGTACGCGAAGTGGAAAATGGATGGCACGCTCCGCATCCGCACCCGTGATGATGCATAACGACAGCCCGATGCAGAGCAGGCGTCTCGCTATTGGCTTTTCCCTATCCGGTGTGACTCGACATGGCAACTCCGCTTGACGTACTCGGCGATCTGGATCTCACCGTTGACGGCGAACATGTCGCAGTACGTGGCGACGGGCGCCGCGTTGTAGTCGATGTGCCGACACTGGCGACTGCGCGCCGCCTCATCATGAAGACGCCGTACGGCGATACCCCACGAGCAACTGCTGCCTATGTGAATGATCTCTTGGCGGAAGTAGATCTGACCGTGGATGTGATGCTCAATCACAAGCGCGTTGTGCGCCTGGGGGCCGATGCACGTCCGAATGCGGTATCGCGCTTCCTGAACCTGGGTAATGTCGAGGTGCACCCGTCGGTACCTGCCCGCGAGAGCGCCGCCCGCAACCCTGTGGCTACGGCGCTGCTGCTCATCACAGGCGTGGGACTGCTGCTCTGGCTCCTGCGCCGCGGCGACGACTGAGCCGCATAGCACTGACCGGCAACCGTAGCAAATAGAAAAAGGGACAGCCGCTTGTAGGCTGTCCCCTTTTTTTGTTGATAGCCAAGACCTGATAGGTCTTCAGAAACCTGTCAGGTCTGTTTTATGCAGGGCGCTGTGTCTACTCGTCCGGCAGCGCACGTGGAGCACGGACGGGCGGCGCGGGCTCGTCAAGGATTGGATCGTCCTCGGGCAAGCGCATCATCGCTTCCTCAATCGCGCGGTCGAGCTGTGGATCTTCACCCGCAATGACCTCGCGAGGTGTTTGCACGACCGGGATATCAGGCGCTACGCCCTCATTCTCCACGGCCCAGTTACCATCGCGGTCAAAGAATCCGCCGCGGGGCACGGTCAGAGTGCCGCCATCAAGAAGCGGCGGTGTATCCCAAATGCCCACGAGTCCGCCCCAGGTGCGTCGGCCCACAATCGGACCGATCTCCATGCGGCGGAACAGGTAGGGCAGCAGGTCGCCACCGGAGCCTGCGGCTTCGTTGGCGATTAGCACCTTCGGGCCCCACACGCCCGCCCCCGGCGTAGTGAAGGGCGTGCGCTCGGCAATCGGATTGTTAAAGAAGCCATGCAGCTCGCGCGCCATGATGTCGACCATGTAGTCGGCAGCCGAGCCGCCACCGTTGAAGCGCTCATCGAGCACCATGCCGCTGCGGTCTTGCTGTGCAAAGTAGTAGCGGTTGAACGCGTCGTATCCGGCCTGGGCGGTGTTCGGCACGTAGACGTAGCCCAGCTCGCCGTCGGACTGCTCCTCGACGTAGCGGCGGTTCGACTCGATCCAGGCACGGGTGCGCAGCCCCGATTCGCTACCCACAGGTTCTACCATCACCTCGCGGGCGCCCTCGGTCGTTGGCGTGTCGTTTACGAGCAGGGTAACCGGGCGCCCGACCGTGCCCGCAAACGGCGCGTACGGATTCATGTCGGTGGTGAGCGGGCGGCCTTCCACGGCCAAGATGTAGTCGCCTACCTCCACGTTGAGGCCGGGTGCGCGGAGCGGCGCGTTGAGGTTGGGATTCCAGGCCTCGCCGTCGTAGATGCGTTCAATGCGATAGCGCTCACCATCGGCCTCAAGGTCGGCCCCCAGAAGGCCCGTGCCCGGCCCTTCGGTGCTGGGCAGGTCGCCACCGCCCACATAGGTATGGCCCAGCGAAAGCTCGCCCACCATCAGCTCCATCACATAGTTCAGGTCGTCGCGGTGGCGTACGTGCTCCACCCACGGCGCGTACAGGTCGTAGATGTTCTGCCAGTCCAGGCCGTGGAAATTCTCGACGTACAGGTAGTCGCGATGCAGGCGCCATGCCTCGTCGAAGATCTGCTGCCACTCGTCCACAGGGTGCACGGGCATCTGCACGCCCGAGAGGTCGAGGGCACCGTCTCCGGGCGAGGGCGGCTGTGCGGTCGGCACAATGCCCCACTTCCCCATCGCCTGGTAGAGCACTTGCTCGCCCGAGTGCTCCACCTCAAACTGCGTCACGCCCTCCAGGAAGGGCTGCGCCTCGCGCGTGTCCAGCTGGTACTGGTGGATGCGCAGGCCGGGCGCGTTGGGCACCGACTCGCCCACGAACACCGTGCCCGCCGGTCCCGCATCCAGGCTCATGTACATCCGCGCCGGAAGGTCGAGCGCAAGGGTGCGCTGCGCCAGCCCCTCGGGATCGATGCGGACCTCGACTTCGTCGTCGGAGCCATTTTCGGTGCCCCCGTTTTCGGCGCTGCCGTTTTCTTCGGAACTGCCGGTGGCCTCCTCATCACTCTGGGGCAGGAGCGGAGAGGGCGTGTCGCCGTCGAGCACCGTCAGGTAGACGCTGCGCTCCACGGGACGCTCGTACGAGCTCATGTCGAGCCAGCCGGTGTTGAGGCCGTAGTCGGTGCTGGCCATGAAGTAGAGATAGTCGCCGCTCGCGTCCCACACCGGGTTCACGGCATCGGCCATGCCATCGCTGATGGCGACGCGCTCCTCATCCTCCAGCGAGTACGCGTACACGGTGCGAAACTGGCTGTCGAGGCGCTTGGCATAAGCGATCCACGCGCCGTCGGGCGACCACTGCGGATTGAGCGTGCGCCCCGGCGGCGTGTACAGGTCCTGGTCGATGCGCGTGGTTTCTTCGCGTTCCACATCGAGCACCCACAAATTGCGGTCGGTGTCGGTAAAGAGAATGCGCTCGCCGTTGGGGGACCACTTCGGATGGTAGTAGAACACGTCGTTGGGCAGGGGGATGCTGCGGGCTTCGCCGCCCTGCTGGTTGGTGATGCGGAGCGCATATTCGCCGTTGCGGTCTGTGAACCAGGCGATCTGCGAGCCGTCGGGCGACCACGCCGGGTAGCGGTCGGCGGCCCCCGATGCCTGCGACAGGTTGCGCCACGAGCCGTCTTCAGCCGGGATCGTAAAGATTTCGCCGCGCGCTTCGATCACCGCGCGGACGCCGTTGGGCGAAAGGTCGGCGTTTGCGGCCATGGAGCCGACGTCTTTCCACTGCTCACGGGCCCACGGGAAGTCGCCTTGCACGGTTACCGCGAGCTGCGTGTGCGCATCCTGCTGCAGGTCGTGACGGTGCAGGTAGCCGCCTTGCTCGTAGACAAGCGTCGAGCCATCCACATCGAGCGATTTCACGTCGAAGTCGGTGTGATCAGTGACTTGCGTGACCGACGTGTCGGCGACGTTGTAGGCGTGCACGTTCATGACCATGTTGTCGGCGCGGTCAGAAAGGAAGTACACCGTATCGCCCGCCCACACCGGCTGTGTGTCGATGGTGCCCTCGAAGGGGATTTCGGTATGCTCGTACGTCTCCATGTCCAGCATCCAGATCGGATGCACCTGTCCGCCCCGGTAGCCGCGCCAGTGGTCCTGCCAGCGTGCAATGGGCTGGTAGACGAAGCGCTCGCCATCGGGACTAAATCCGCCCACATCGCCGCGGGGAATGGGCAGCGGGTCGGGCGTTACATCGCCGGGGCCAATGGTCCAGAACCGCTGGTAGGAAGCGGGAGCGGAGTCGCGCGCTGAGGCAAAGACGACCTGGGTGCCGTCGGGCGTCCAGCCCTGCACCGTGTCCGTGCCGGGATGGTAGGTGAGGCGCTCGGGCGCGCCGCCTTCCACGGGAATCACGTAGACATCGGTCTGGCCATTGTAGCGTCCAGAGAACGCGATCTGTGACCCATCGGGCGAGAGTTCGGGATGCGAAGCCACGCCTGCAAAGCTGGTCAGGCGCTCGGCTGTGCCGCCCTCAAGCGATGTGCGCCAGATCTCGCCTGCGTAGGCAAAGACAATCGTCTCGCCCTGCACGCTGGGCGTCTGGAGCACACGGGTGCCGCGGTCGTCGCCCGACTGCGCATGAGCCAGTAAGGGACCACCAAGCAGGATGAGCAGCAATCCGACCAAGGAGCGAAAGCGAAGAGCACGTAGCATAGATCCGTGGGTGGGTGTGCGGAAACGGATGAATGAATCGTAACATGCCAACTTTTGGGCGGGGGTGCAAGCGCTTCCATCGATATTTTTGCGGAATTGACGGGGGGACGATATGAGGCGGCAGAAGATGGAAACGGAGGGCGAGGAGGAGACGAACGGAGGGGCGGCTTCCATCTGCCCCCCTAAAGAGGGAAGCTGTCGCGTCAGCGACGGAGGGGTGGAAGGGCAGGAGCCGCCGGGGGCGCAAGCGGACCCCGGCTATGGAGTTGCCGCTCTCATGTCATCTCAGATGTGATCTGGGATTCACTCTCTTCCATCCAAGGTCAGTGCCACCCATGTAGGAGCGGCGTTGAGATCCTTCCTCCAGGGTCGTCAGGATGACTCATGGTGGGGGAGCGACCCGGCATGATGCGGCGTGCCTGTCTTGCATGTCATGCTGAACGCAGGGAAGCATCTCAGCGCGATTCTTTGGGAAGCGGATGCCGCCCTGGCTGCCGTGGGGCTGGGCGTGGTATAGGCCGGCTGTGCCAGGCGTGCAGGAGCGGCGTTGAGATCCTTCCTCCAGAGTCGTCAGGATGACTCATGGTGGGAGGGCGACTCGGCATGATGCGGCGTGCCGTTCTTGCATGTCATGCTGAACGCAGGGAAGCATCTCAGCGCGATCCTTTGGGAAGCGGATGCTGCCCTGCATGCCGTGGGGCTGGGCGTGCGGGAGATCTTTCTTCCGACAGTAGTCGGGGCGACGGCGGTTGGACTGCACGGAATCGGCTATCGCTGCTGCGGTGTCCAGAATCACACCTTGCCTTTACATCCCCCTTAATCCCCCTTCACGAAGGGGGAGACGAACGGG
>CAJXLX010000042.1 GCA_913056335.1 uncultured Rhodothermaceae bacterium | reverse complement strand
TGACCTGGTACTGCACAATGCGGTGGCGTATAGCATCGCGCTCGGGCGCTCCTTCCGGGGCGGGCGCGTTGGAGTGCTTGCTTCGCTATCCGGCTATACGGCATCGATCGTGGAGGATGTAGCGGCTCCCTTACAGACAGGCATCGGGGTCAGCCACTCGTTTGACAACGGCCGCTATAGCCTCAATGTCAGCGCTGCCTTCGGCCTAACGGAGTCCACCCCTGGCGCCTCGGTTGCCTTAGGCTGGCAAGTGGCTCTGTAACGCCTGCTCAACGTGCTATTTCCTTTAAAGCCTTTTCCTCTACGAGGTGCTCACACTTGGGCGGCCGGTCGGTGCGCCAGGTCTTATTATTGGATATATGTCAAATCTGAAAGGCACGATCGGCCATCCAAATCAGCATGCTGCTTAGATCGCCATGTTGAATAGGTTGCAATAGAATAGGTCGTAGTAAGTGAGGCAAATCTATCGCCCTTACGCACAACCGCACCTCCTGCCGGGCGTATCTGCTTGTCCGAATACCAGTTATGAATCCCCCATCTTCCCGCATGTCCGACCTCTTCGACGCGCAGGCCGATGCCGCCCGCGAAGCCAACGCCCCGCTCGCCGACCGGATGCGTCCGCGTACGCTGGATGAGTTCGTGGGGCAAGATCACATTCTGGGCGAGGGCAAGCTCCTGCGCCGCGCCATCGAGGCCGACCGCGTGACATCGGTGCTGTTCTACGGGCCGCCGGGCACAGGCAAGACGACGCTCGCGCGCATCATCGCGAACACGACCGAGGCGCACTTTACGTCGATGAATGCGGTACTGTCGGGCGTGAAGGACATCCGCGAGGCCATTCAGAAAGCCAAGAACCGGTTGCGGCACCATCAGCAGCGCACGATCCTGTTTATCGACGAGGTGCACCGCTTCAACAAATCGCAGCAGGATGCGCTGCTTCCGCATGTCGAAAACGGCACCGTCGTGTTCATCGGCGCCACGACCGAGAACCCGTACTTCGAGGTGAACAACGCGCTCGTGAGCCGCTCGCGGGTGTTTGAACTGCATTCGCTCGACGAGGACGCGCTGGCCCGCATTGCTGATATGACGCTGTCGGATGCCGAGCGTGGCTACGGCAATCGCAGGGTGCATCTCACCCAAGAGGCCCGTGCGCATCTCGTTGATACGGCCAACGGAGACGCCCGCTCGGTGCTCAATGCGCTGGAGCTCGCCGTAGAAACGACTCCGCCCGATGACGACGGCACGATTCGCATTACGCTCAACGTGGCCGAGGAGAGCATCCAGCAGCGCGCGGTGCTCTACGACAAGGAGGGCGATGCGCATTTTGACACGATCAGCGCATTCATCAAAAGCCTGCGCGGCTCCGATCCCGACGCGGCGCTCTACTGGCTGGCGCGCATGGTGTACGCGGGCGAGGATCCGCGCTTTATTTTGCGGCGCATGCTCATCTTTGCGGCTGAAGACATTGGGCTGGCGGATCCGCAGGCGCTCACGCTGGCCGAAAGCGCATCGCGAGCGTTCGGCTACGTGGGCATGCCCGAAGGGCAGTTCCTGTTAGCCGAGTGCTGTCTCTATCTGGCTACGGCTCCCAAAAGCAACTCCGCGTTTGCGTACTTCGATGCGCTCTCGTTTGTGCGCGACGAGCAGACCGGCGACGTACCGACGCATCTCAAAGACCCAAGCCGCGACAAGGAGGGCTTAGGCCACGGCGAGGGCTACAAGTATCCCCACGCCTACCAGCAGCACTACACCCCACAGCAGTACCTGCCCGACACCATGCAGGGCACCTACTTCTACGCGCCCAGCGAGCAGGGCTACGAAGCCACCGTGGCCGAGCGCCTGCAGGCCTTTCGCGAGCGCGACTTCGACGAGGATGTGGTCAAGCGCGCCCAGCGGTATGCGGAGGAGGCGGGAGAGCAATCATAGATCTGAGTCTTCCCGAACCCGGTTCCGCTCGGGCTCGTTAGCCTCACACTTCTTTCATGAGCACAAAAATCCGTCTCCCTCATGATTACCTCAGTCGATCCACCGCGCACCACGGTGCGTCCGTATCGCTTCACCTACGAGGAGGTGCTTCGCATGGCAGAAGCTGGTATGCTGCCGGAGCACGAACATGTAGAACTCATTGACGGACAGCTTATCCCCATGAGCCCAGTTGGAGATCCACATATTTTCTGCGTCGACGAACTCACCCACCTCCTCGTTCAACGGCTGCCAGCCGACTCTGCAGACACCATGCGGGTCAGTGTTCAAAGCCCGCTACGCATTGACGCACACAATGCGCCCGAGCCCGATGTCGTCGTGAAGAAAAGCCGAGGGGGCGCTGCCACGCCCGAAACCACGCTTCTCGTCGTCGAAGTCTCAGACACCACGCTCGCCTACGACCGCGACACGAAGCTCCCACTCTATGCCGAGGCTGGCATTCCCGAAGTGTGGCTTGTGAACCTAAAGGCGCGGCAGGTCGAGGTCTATCGTGACCCAAAAGAGCAGGCGTATACGCTTCGGCAGTTATTGGATACGGAAGACATGCTCTCGATCAACGCCCTTCCCGATACGGAACCGATTGCTGTATCCGACATTTTGCCTGCTCGCGATGCCTTAGACCCGGATTCATGAGCATTCGCGTGCCTATGTCGCTGTCTTCTCATCCCGCGTGCGAATAACGACGGTATGAGCAATGCGGTCGTGGATGCCCTGGCGGTTCGGATCCCAGTAGACCTGCGCAAAGCCCAGAAGTCCGGTGGCAAGCCCAGCGGCGTATCCCCCAAAGCGGTTGAATGCATTCCAGAGCGTCATCGGATCGCCGTCGAGACGCACCACGCGCAGCCCCAGCAGGTATTTGCCCGGCGTTTGGCCGCTCCACCACGTCAGGAAGATGGTGAAGTAGACGCCCACCCACCCAATGGAGAGCCCAAAGTCGCGGGCAGTGGCTTTGATATAGCCCCAGATGCTCGGGTTTTCCGCACGCTCGGCCAACGCTTCGTTACGATCTTCAAGATCGTCGATGCGATCGTCGGCATAGTCCAGTTGGCGTTCGAGCGCGTCGATCTGCGGCTTAGCAACCAGCGCCGTCATGGCCGGGCGCAGGCTGTCGCGCATGGTGGTGTCGGATTCGGCGATGGCCTGTGCGTAGCGATTGACCAGCGCCGCCGCGTCGGCACGGGCATCGGTCTGCATGGTGTCGGTGGGGGGCGGCATGGTGAGCAGTTCGCGCACCTCGGCAGGCATGAACGGGAGCTGCGCAAGCGCCTCTGGATCCACCCCGCTGGCTTGCAACTCGGTACGCATTTCATCTATATGAACGCGCTGCATCGAATCCACCTCAGCGGGCAACGGCTCAGACATCGTTGCGTCGCCATTGTCATCCTCACCTTCGATGAGGGCGAGGACGGTGCCGAACAGAATCACCGCGCCCATAAATGCAAGGGTAGCACGTGCCCAGCGCTTCAGCGGACGGTTGATGCGCTGGCGCGTGGCCAGACGAAAGAACAGGAACGCCACCACAATGCCCACCAAGATACCGGCTGCGTTGGCAATGATCGCAGCCAACAGCAGATCGATAAGCAGCGCCACCAGCCGACGCGACGGCGTTGCGAGTTCAATGCCCAAGAGCGCCTCGTCCAACTCAAACGCATACGGGGTGATGCGGTCGCGCGGGTCGCGCGCCGGATCAGTGCCCTGCACATGGCGCGTAGCATCCGACATAGGCGGTTTACATTTGAGGCTTGTACAGAATTGAGTGGATGCGCGTAACGTACAACACACCGCACGAGAACGCAAGCTCTGCACGCTGGCTCCACCCCTTCACTTGAACCCAACGTTATCCCAGTTCGTTATCCTTGCACCTCCTTTACGGACCCAATATTATGCATCCGTTCTGTAAACTGCGGAAGTCATATGAGGCAATCAAAGTAGATTAGTGACGTTGTAAATATCTACGTTTTGTGCGCCCGAGGAGCTGGTGCGTATGCCGTATGCTTTTCCGTCTTTGACGACTTGCAGGAAGACAATTCCTTCTAACGTAAACTTCGACATCTGCTGGCCACTTTCATCAAACACGCGATACGTGGTATTTCCTTCCTCGAAGGCATCGGGCTCGTTCACGGCAATCCAGATTCGATTTTCCGTATCCACAATCATGTGCTCAAATGCAGGCATGGCATCAGGGGCCTCACGCCGCAGTTGCTCCACCTGGTCTGAAGATAACTCAGATCCCATCCGCTGTATCTCGGTTTCCAACAACTCCTCTGTAACGGGTATAGAAGTGTGATTGTCTTCTACTGCAGTCGCTGTATTTCCATTAACAGGACTGACGCTCTGAATCTCCATCCGTTCATTCATCCCATATAGGATATCCCCGTCTTGATCGACTGTAACGACCGGACGCTGGCCAAACGGCATGAGACGCACGGAAAAGCCTCCGTTTTCGAACACAATAAACTCTCGATCAGGAAGCGTGGCTATGGGATTTTCTTCTCCAAGAAAATGAATATGGATGGCCCGATCTTCATTTCGATTGCTCGGACTAAAGCCGCGTCCTGATACAACCACTTTTTCCCCGTCAGGCAACACCCAGATTCCGTGTAGCCCGACCAATGGGCCTCCAATCATGCTGGGGCTGAGTCCGTCGCCGCGCGATGGAATGGACGTGGTAGTACTCCGACTCATGTTGCCCGTGGGAAATGCGACAATCCGGCGGGCCGCACGGTCGTGTACAAACAGCGAGTCGTTCGGCCCCATGTCGATACCAGAGACCGACTGGAACTCTCCTGGTCCTTGTCCGCGCCCTCCGAACGAGTCGTCGTATGATCCTTCTGAAGTGTATCTGTGCACCTGCATGTTGATGTAGTCGCCTACATAGACCCTGCTTTCTTCGTCTACAGCAATACCTTGAATCAGGCCAATGCGCTCGTCCCCGATCTGAGCGTCGGGTTGATGCGGATCATCTGGAAGCCCCAGTCCAAGTAGGCCCACAAGCAGAGCGATGACAGATATGGAGGTGCTCATAACTGAACGTGTCTCGACAGTTAACATGGATTCCTACATGCAGATGGGAGGATGGGGCAAAATGTCAATACTGTAGATACATGAAATGTGAAGATAAAGGAATTGGGTGCAGTGTGCGTGAAGGTCAAACTTTATCATCCAAAAAACTCAACTGCACAATGCCCCCCTACGCTCGCCCCCGGTTCGGCATCAACTGGCGCACAAGCAGCGTCAGGATCAGCATCGGGCCGCGCTGGCTGCCGCCTTTGAGCTCGTAGTCTGCCGCCACCAGCGCCTGATACGCCTGTGCCAACCGCCCCCGCGTGTAGCGTTTCGAGCTCTGCACATACTCGGAGACGAAGTACGGCGACACCCCAATCACGCCTGCCAATTGACGGTTCGACTTGCGCTGCGTGTCGGCGGGCTGTAGCTTCCAGAGCTTGTCGATGTACCCGTTCAGGATCGCCACAATCATGATGGCCTCGCCGCGCGGGTTGTTCGCCTGCTGCAAGAGCCGATCGGCAATGCGCATCGCATCCGCATGGCGGCCCTCGCCAATGGCGCTCTGCAGCTCAAATACATTAAACTCGCGCGTCTGCCCGCTGGCGCGGAGCACATCCTCGGTGGTAATCTCATCGCGATCGCCGATGAACGTCTCCAGCTTGTCAATCTCGCTCACCGCCGTCTGCAAGTCCGTGCCCACATACTCGGCCAGCATCTGCACCGCGCGTCCGTCAATGCGCAGCCCGCGGCCCTCCACATGGCTCTTGATCCAGCCCGGAATCTGATTATCGTAGAGCGGTTTGAAGTGCGACCACGTAGCATTCCGCTTCAGCGCCCGGTACGGATGCGCGCTCAGGTTCGGCTTCGTTGTGCAGAGCAAGAGCACCACCGCCTGCGGATTCGGCTGCTTGGCGTAGCTCTTGAACATGCGGTTGTTCTCCAGCTGCTCAAACTCGCGCACCACCACCACGCGGCGCTCCACCATCACGGGATAGCCCTGACAGATGTTGATGACCTGCGACGCCTCCGCCTCCGAGCCATACACAAGATCGAAGTTGAAATCGCGCTGCTCCGGCGGCAGGGCATGCTCAATCAGAAGCTCCTGCAACTCATCCATCAAAAACCCCTCCTCGCCAAAGAAGAAGTAGAGCGGATCGAAGTTCTCGTGCCGAAACTGCGTCGCCAGTTCGTTAAACGACGGACCCGTGTTCTTCGCCATAAGACATACAGCAACAGATGAAAGGCAGCGCGCTTACTTCGGCAGATCCTCGTCCCGGTCCGACAGGTGCGCATGATGCAGACGTTGCGCCACCGTGCGCAGGCGTTCTGTATCGTTTTGGAGGATGCGATGGGCCCAGTCAAAGACCGTCATTTCGGTGCGATCCACCTCCACGTCGCGCCCCCATGCGTCGAGGTCGCACGCGTGCAGGCTCTCGACGAGTGCCTGACGGGTCTGCTTCAGGCGATCGAGGGTCACGCCGAACCCGTTCTCGCTCCAGCTGTGCTCGTTCGCGACGTCCAGCGCCTCCCGCGAGCGGATGCGCGGCATTCTGCCCGCCTGCACCATCTCCACCGCCGGACGCCGCACACGCTCGTCGAAGTGCGCAATGAGCGCGTATACCTCGATGATAGCGAGCGTATCAGGCGTCGGGCGCTCAACGAGCAACTGTGTCGGAATCCGGTCCACGAACAGGCGCATCCCGTCGACTTCCTCCACCAGCATACCCAACTGGTTCAAGAACGACTGGCGAAGCGATTGCGCTTGGTCGGTATCAGCCATGGAAAATCAAGCAGGCCCAGAAAAACATGCGTTCAAGAAGACTACGCCGGAGCGTGCTCCGACGCGGGCGGTCCTTTGCGGTCGCGTGGCGCCCACTCCTTGTCGTCGTCGGTTACGCGGGCGTCGTCGCGCAAGTGCGTGGTATCCAGGCCATCCATGCCTTCATCGGCCAGCCAGTCCAAAAAGTGCTGGTCTTTGACGCTGTGGAGGTTGTTGTCCGCCTGAAACGACCACTGCTGCCCAAACTGCGGATCTTTGTACTGATTCAGGTACTCCAGGCGATCTTCCATCTGCTCTTTCGGCTTGAGCAGGCGCGTCAGGTCAAAGATGGCCTCGTCGCGGCTCTGGAACGTCATGTCGTACTCTTTCGACATGATAATGGCCTCTTCCGGGCAGACCTCCTCGCAGAAGCCGCAGTAGATGCAGCGGAGCATGTTGATCTCGAACCACTCAGGCTCGCGCTCCTTCACGTTGTCCACCTCTTTCGACTGCATCGAAATGGCCATGGGCGGGCAAGCCCGTGCGCACAGGTTGCACGACACGCAGCGCGGACGGCCGTTTTCTTCCACGAGCACCGGACGCCCGCGGTAACTATCCGGCGGGTACCATTGCTCCTCGGGATACTCAATGGTGTAGGTATCCTCATTGACGATTTTGTTGAGCGAGAACCCGAGGCCCTTAAACAGTTCGGGCAGATACAAATTCTCCCAGAAGTTGAGGGTGCGCTCGTCGCGCGGCTCGTTCGAAGAGGGGCCAGGCATGGCAGCGAAGCAAGCTAATCGATGGAATAAACGGAGCGGCTATAGCGCCGCCGTTGGGCATATGTATACGACGGTATGGCGGGAGGCGGGTTTCCCCATGCAGACGATGGGTTGACGTGGTTTTCCCCAAAACGCAGGTGCTGCCTACACATCAGTCTCTGTTCCGGAGGTTAGTTCATACGCGGGTCTTCGGGGAACGTGGAGAGCAGCGCATACTCCCCGCCCATCGCGCGCATCACCTGAGGCCAGAGCGCACGGGCTTCGGTCTCAAAGACCCATTCGGGCTCAGCCTTCGTTACAATCCAGCCATCCTGATTCACCTCTTGCTGCAGTTGCCCCGGCGCCCAGCCGGTGTATCCCAAAAAGAACCGAATGGACTGCGGCGACGGCGCTTCGCTTTGCACAAGCGTTTCGATGGTGTCGTACGTGCCGCCCCACCGTACCCCCGGCAGCACCGCAATGCTTTCGGGCACGGCTTCGGCATAGCGATGCAAGAAGTGAAGCGTTTCCTGCTGCACAGGACCGCCGAAAGCAAGAGGCGGGTCGTTTACGAAGTAGGCATCCATCACATCGCCCAAATGCAAGTCGGTCGGACGATTCAGCACAAGCCCAAAACTGCCCTCCGACGTGTGATCGCAGAGCAGAATCACGGTCCGCCGAAAGTTCGGGTCTTCCATGATAGGAGCCGCTACCAAAAGCGATCCCGGAGCTAAATCGGATGCAGAGTGAGCCATACTGCAGTAGGAAGCACAAAGGCATAGAGGAATGCACGCGCATGTGCCGTACGCACAGCACCGATCACGTTTCCATCGGAAAGCGGCTGTTGTTGATGTTGGTCAACATTGCCTCGGGAGATGCATCAGCGTCTTCGCTGTACCTGTCCAACAGAGCCCGGTTACTGGATGCAGCAGCCGATTTTCGAGAGGACGGCTATCCAACGATTAGCAACAAAAAAAGCAGGCTCCCTGCGCCCGAAAGCACAAGGAGCCTGCGTTCAAATTACACAGATGCTTGGAATCAGGACGCGACCGTCCTGTGCCGTGCAGCGGTGCTACTCAGCCGGCGAAAGCGTCGCGTCATCCGACACCGGTTCGCCGTCGCGCTCGTAGGGCATGTCAACGTCCGCATACACGACAGCCGACACGTCGGTCCCGGCATCAACAGCGGAATCCAGCTCCACGGTTACCCCGTTGACGATGCCGCCGTCGATGACGTCGGAGGTTCCTAAGACGTTGCCATCGGCGTCTTCAATCGCCACAAAGCCACCGTCTGCAGGTACGTACACGCCGGCAACGGTCGCGGTCGTCACGTCATCTTCCACAACAACGGCCTGGTCAGCAATGTCGACCGAGGCGGTGGGCGGAAGCAGCACCGTGTCGATTTCGTGCAGGGCCACATCGCCCGATACCGGGACGTCAGCCGCCGTCACGGTGGCACTGTTGGCCACGCCGTTCACAGATACCGTGCCGCCACTTACACCCAGCGAGAGCGGGTAGTTATCGCCGTAGAGCGTAGCCACTTCGTCGCCGTCGCTGATGGCGCTTGCAGGCTCTTCGGACCCGGCCACGTGATACGTCAGAATGTCGGCAAGCACGCCCGGAGCGGGCAGCTCACCGTCGAGCGATTCGAGCACCGGCTCAAACGCAGCTTCGCTTGGGGCAAAGACTGTAATGTCGGAGGCTTCATCGAGAGCATCAACAAGATCAGCTTCGTCGACAGCCGCCGCAAGGCTCGGGTAGAGACGCCCGGCCTGCGTAAGCACGTCAACGAGCACTGCGTTTACTTCGAGCGAGCCCTGATAGCCATCATCGCTCTGGTCGGTAATGTCGATGGTGTAGGTTCCGGGCTCCTCGTAGGTTACGTCTACGAATTCGCCTTCGCGGCGCACGTCATATTCGGGATCTACGGGCTCCCCCGCCACATCCCACGTGTAGTTTTTGTCGATGGTGAAGGCCTGCACGTAGTACTCGTACGTGCCGGGCACAGCGACCTCTTCAGCGGGACCAATAATTGCGAGCGAGTCGCCCGGCTCCCACCCGATGTTCTGGGAGGAGTCGTCGCACGCGCTAAGCGTGCCTGCTACGGCAAGCAGCAGGGCGAGTCGTAAAATGGTACGAACAGTCATGTTCATGGGTAATCGTGCTAAAATGAGCAGAGGGGAAAAGGCAGGGGTGCACCAGAAACAGTTAGTTGACGTCCCACCACAGCTTGGTGGCTTGGGAGTCGCCTTCGCTTCCGGTAAGCAGGCCAATGCCCTCTTCAAGGTTGGCACCGTTGAGGTTGGCCTCATCGGTCGGATACGTCATCCGAACGGCTACGGCAGGGTCCAAGTCAGCGACAGCGTCCACAGCAGCTCCGCCTTCAGGAGCGCGTACGATGCCGTCAAAGTCAAGACGGCGCCACTCAGCCCATCCCTGAATGCCCTGCATGTAGAGCGCAATCCATTTCTGTTCACCAATGGACTGACGCCAGTTTCCACCGTCGTATGGCACTTCATCGATGTAGGCATCGATCGCAGCCTCATCCGACACCTCCCAGAAATCCATCGAGGAACGGATGCCGTCTTCGTAGAAGGTAGCTGCATTGCCGCTAATGGTACCACGCTCAGCGGCTTCGGCCAGGGCGAAGTAGACTTCGTCTTGCAGAAGCAGGTAAGCGGGCGAGTCCGCCGCAGTCACATCATCCCCAGGACGCGAGAAACCGCCCTGCGAGTAGAGCGCCTGTGCAGGCCCTTCTTCCAGTCCGTAGGGGTAGCCCACAAATTCGCCATCAACCGACTCAGCATATGCTGAGCGACGCGGATCATCGTTGTCATTCATGTAGCCGAGCAGGTTCTCGGTTACGGCCCAGTCATCGCGCCCGTTGATCTCGTAGTTTTCATGGACGGGATTCTGATAGGGCGGCGAGCTATCAAAGGCAATGTAAGCGCCTTCGTATTCGGCAGGCCCACCCAGCGCTTCCATTGCGCTGTAGGCTTCTGAGATGGCCGTTTCAGCCGTCCCACTATCGACATCGGACATGCGTGTGGCGACGCGCAGCTTCAATGCATTACCGAAGAGCGCCCACTGTGTCATATCTCCTCCGAAAACGACATCGCCTCGCAGAGCATCGGCATCTGTATTGATACGCCCGAGCGCATCATCGATGAGAGTTAGGATGCCATTGTATACGTCTTCTTGCGAGTCATACGCCGGAATCGGATTCTCATCGCCACCAATGGCTTCATCAAAAGGGATGGGCCCCCAGATGTCGGTCATAACGTGGTAGGTCCACGCCTGCATGATCTTCGACATCGCAATTTGGTTGGCGGGCTCGCCGAAGAGGTTGGTATCCTCAGGGCTACTCTCGTTCAGGTCAACAACTTCCTGGAAGTCCTGAATCGCAAGGTAATAATCGCCCCACATGCCATTCAGCACGCCAGAACGCTCCTGCGGAAAGAGGTAGCGATCTTCAGCCGTGTACTGGTTCTGTGTCCAGTACTGTGCGTAAATGTTGCCAAAGCGCCCAAGGGTGAATTCTCCCCAGTAGGTTTCGGCAACATCTTTGGTAGCATTTGTGAAGATGTAATCAGGCCGAGCGTCAGAAGACGTATTCGGGGTGTCGTTGATCTCGGTCAGGTCACAGCCGGCGAAGAGCACAGCCACGCATAACAGCCCGAGAGCTACAGTTCGTTTGAGTGTGTACATTGCAGAGTGTAGATCTTTAGCAGTAGGAGAGCGGGTAAAGCGCGCAGCTGGGGCTTCTACACCTGCATGGGTAGAAGCCCCCTGCTACGCTGCGCCGTGCGTTACAGCTGCATGTTCAGCGAGATGCCGTAGGTGCGCTGCGGCGGAATCTGGCCCGCCTCGACGCCTTGCAGGTTGGTCGCGCTAAGCGCGGTTGCAGGGTCGAAGTGAGGCGTCTTCTTGTAGAGCGTAGCCAGGTTCGTTCCTTGCACCGCCACAGACAGCGTCCGGATCGGGGTGCGGTTAAACCACATCTCGGGGAGCGTGTAGCGCACGCTTACCGACTGCAGCTTAATGTGGGTGGCATCGAAGGTATTCGCTTCGTTGTTGCCAAAGAATCCGCTGATCGAGAACGCGTTCGGATCCACCCGACCGGTCCATTCGACCAGTTCGCCCGCGTCGTTTTCGTAGACGCCATCGGGCACGAAGCCAACTTCGCGAACATCGCCCTCAACCGTTTCCTCAACGAGGCCGCTGTACATGCCGAACATGTTCGTGACAGAGTAGATGTTACCGCCTTTCTGGCCGTTCAGCGATGCGCTCACGTCGATCGACTTGTACGAGAACGACGTTTGCAGACCCGCGGTCCAGTCCGGCGTGTAGCTCCCCAGCGATTTCGGGGCACTTGTTTCCGGGATACCGCTCGAGTTGAGGATGATATTGCCCTCATCATCGTACTGATATCCAACGCCAAAGAGCGTACCGTACGGCTCCCCAACGCGGGCGACCACATCGGGCCCGAAGGGCGTGCCCCCAATGGTATAGCTTTCGAGGCCAAGGCTCTCATCGAGCTCAATCACCTCGTTGCTGTTGGTGGCCCAGTTCACGGTTATATCCCAGCGCATGTCGTCGTTTACGATGGGCGTTCCATTTAGCGCCAGCTCAACGCCCTGGTTTTCGATTTCACCAGCGTTCACAAGCAGCGACTGGTAGCCACTGGCCCGCGAGACCTCTACACCCAGAATCTGGTCGCGCGAGACATCGCGATATACAGCCAAGTCGAGCGCGAGGCGGTCTTCGAACAGCCCCAGTTCCAGTCCGGCCTCAACCGAAGTCGTGATCTCAGGCTTCAGATCGGGGTTGTTTAGCTGACCGGGAACCGACTGTACCGGGTTACCGCGGAACGGGACGTCAAGATCATACGCCGGGCGCAGCTGGTAGGGATCCGTGTCGTTACCGACCTGGGCCCATCCAAGACGCACTTTACCATTCGACAGGAAGTCAACGTTGTCGAATGTGCTGAGGTCACTGAAGATAAAGCTTCCCTTCACTGACGGGTAGAGGTATGAGTTTTCGCCTTCAGGAAGCGTGGAGCTCCAGTCGTTCCGGAGCGAGCCATCAACGTACACCAGGTCGTTGTATCCGAATGTGACATTTCCATATGCACCGACCAGCTTCCGTTCTTCGAAAAAGTCGGTGATGTCTGGACGACTGATGGAGTTTTCCAGCGTATATACCTCTGGCAGGCTGAGTCCGCCCTGCGTGTTACCGATGCTCAGGTCATAACTGTTGTAGCGGTAGTCTGACCCGGCATAGGCATCGAGGCTGAACTGATCCGTCAGTTGCGTACTGTAGTCCGCCTGTACACGCGCATTGATCTCGCGCACCTGGCGAATCTCTTCGCGGTACTGATCCTGAATGGTGGATCCCACGGCAACACGCTCTTGGCGACGGTCGGTGTAGAGGTCGGTCCGTGCACTGGTCGACAGTTGCAGGTCGTCATTTACATCGTACGACAGCCCCACCCCGCCGAAGATGCGGTCGTTCTCATCTTCCTGGAAGTTGTTGAACTGCGTCCAGTACGGGTTATCGAAGTAGATCAGGTCACCCGCACGGGCGCCTTCTTCGCCTCCGGTCCAGTTCCACCCACGCTGCGAGCCATCGGGACGCTCATAGTCGCGCATGTAGCTGTTCTCGCCCAGGTCAAGCTGACGCTGGCCAAAGTGGTTGAACTGCTGGAAGACGTTGCGTCCGTCGTATCCGGTACCCGGACGCCCTTGCCCTTGCGTGTTCGTGTAGGTGGCTTGCAGGTTCGTGGACAGCTTCTCGGACAGGTCGAGCGATCCGTTGAAGCTCACCGAGTTGCGGTCGAGCGAGCTGTTCGGGTAGACGCCCTCTTCCATCACGTTCTTGACCGACGCGCGATAATTGAAGTTTTCGCCGCCCTGCGAGAACGCCACCGATGTGTTAAACACCGTACCGGTGTTGAAGTAGTCCTCAACGTTGTTCGGATTGGCTTCCCACGGCGTGGTTTCGCCGAGCAGGCCATTCACCTGGTCGTAGCTGTACCACTGGCGCACCGGGCGCCCATCAAGGCGCGGGCCCCACGACTGGTCCGTACCAAAGTCGACAATGTACTGGCCCTGGTCGTTCATGCTGAACGGGCGCCATGAGCCCCCGCCGTACGTGTTCTGGTAATCGGGCAGGCCGTACACCTGCTTGGTACTGGCGCTGGTGCGAATGTCGACCCCAATGACGCCATCGGCAATACTTTCACCACTCTTTGTGGTGATCTCAATGACACCGTTGGCAGCGCGTGACCCGTACAACGCGGCCGCGTTCGGTCCTTTCAGGATCGAGACCGACTCCACGTTGTCTGGATTAATCATCTGGGCAGCATTCCCGTAGTCGTATCCTCCACCTCCACCATCCTGCCCTGCTGATGTAAAGCTGGAGTTGTCAAGCGGCGTACCATCGATGACGATCAGCGGCTGGTTGTTGCCAGATACCGAGCGTGCGCCACGCAGCACAATGCGTGCTGAGCCTCCCATCGAGTTTGATGTAGAGATATCAGCGCCTGCGATGCGTCCCTGCAGGTTGCTTACGAAATTGGTTTCGGCGGTGCCTGCGAGCTCTTCGCCGCTCACTTCTTGCACAGCATATCCCAACGAACGCTCATCCCGCTCAATGCCAAGGGCGGTCACTACCACGTCGCCAAGCTGAACAGCGCTTGGGGTAATCATAATTTCGACGTCCGTCGTTTCGCCGGCTTCTACCGTAACGGATGTAGACGTGCTTTGGTAGCCGAGATACGACACCGTGAGCGTGTAATCGCCCGGTGCAATACCGCTAAGCTCGAACGCCCCCTGTGCATCGGTGGCTGTTCCTTGCTGCAATTCGTCGATGACAACGTTGGCACCGGGTACCGTCTCCTCCGTTTCGGAGTCGAGCACCGTTCCGGTTATGTTGCCATCTTGCGCCCAGGCTGCATTTCCGGCGCCCAATAAGGCAAAGATAAAGACAGTGAAAAAAGCGGTTCGTAACATGACAGCATAGGTACCAGTGAGTAAAGATGATCAGAACGTACTGCAGAAGTGATGCGAAATAATCTGTCTGACACGTCTACCACAACATTGCTGATAAAGCAGCACTGTAGAACGAATGCCTGAGCAGACGCGATAGTCGCGAACACATCGTGGGTCGCCCGTGACTACGATACGCGTTGAACTGACATGCACGTTTCTGCATCAGCATGTAGCATATCTGCGCAAATCACTCCGTGCGGCATGTTTTTAAACTTCCAAGACACGACTATGAACGTAGACGGTGCGCCATCACATAAGCAAAGCGTAACATATCATTAACGTTTATTTCATATAACTAAGCTGTCTCTCAAGACACACAATGGGTTTGGTGGCGCTCAACCCCGATATGCTTGAAAGACAGGGGCCCAATAGAAAAGCGCTCTCTTGGCCGTTTGGCCAAGAGAGCGCTTTGTACTCACAATATGCTCCAACTTGCTCCTCGCTAACCTTCCATTTGATTGCGAGTCCGGCTCTACATTACAAGTCGGCAAGCATGTCGGGAGCCTAATTGTGACCGCAGGAAGTCAGAGCGTATGCTCTTGTTACGCGGGAGTGCTTTCGCTCATCTGCTCCCAATCATATCCTTCCGCCTTGCTAATTTCCTGAGCAACGAGCGTCAGATAGATACCGTAGATGACCTTCGACCCAACGTCGGCAACGGTGTAGGTCATGTGGCGACCAACAACGGCAGCCTCACTGAGCGTCGGCTCCGTGAACGGAGCGAAGAGGTACGGCATCAGGTAGGCACCAGGGTAGAGCATCCACGTAATGAGAAACAGCGTCCAGATGGTACCCAGGTATTGCTGGGCCTTCGCCGGAATGCCTTCTTTTCCTTGGTCAATGACCTGCTTCATCAGGTACAGAATGTGGAAGAAGAAGACCGTTGAGATCGTACCCCAAATGAAGAACAGCGTCGGGTCTGTCACTTCGTAGTATTGCCCGATATATCCGGTGAGGATCATGCCTGTGCCCGAGAACCAGAATTGGTTCCGTACCGATGTGAAGCTGCTCGTTGTGAGCGTTACCACAAACAGAATTTGGAACAGCAGCATCGGTACATCAATGAGCCAGTTCAGGTACCGGTAGCCGTTGTTGAACAAGTCTCCCGAGTTGGTTGAGCTCAGCATGTACATGCCGGCCTCCGTGTCGTACTGGAAGGCACTGATCCAATTTTGCTGCTGTACAAACAGGAGCAGGAAGGCCGACACCATAACGACGACCGAAAGCACGCTCGATATCCGAAACTTGCGCTTCACCGTTTTGATGGTGAGCACAAAGTAGAGCAGCGCGGCCAGCATTACAGCGTAGCCCAGCGTAAGCACATGGGCCGACAGCTGGTAGGCCATCTCCGAATAGCCTGACTCTAATCCCACGTAATTTTCGAAGGTTGCATTCCCAAGTTGTGCTATGAGTTCTTCCATTATGTTAGGCCTCTCGTTTGTTCGATGGGTGATGACGGGTGCAGCACCGGATTGCTACACCCTTATGATAGGTTTCCGCACCCAGACTGATCAACTCCAGAAAGTAACTTTGTCGTTTTACTATACGTAATATGTACCGAGGTAGGTATATGACATCTCAACATCATAAGGTGTAGTCAAATCCACTGTACCTCTGTTAACACATCTGTTACGATGCGCGGGATGTCTATCTTGCTCCGGGCTGCACATGGGGCTTCGCATTGTAACCTCCATCTGTGTACTGCGTCTTACCAAAGAGAAGTTCATTCTTTGTTTGTTATCACTGCTATGCTCTGTCGCCGCACTCTTGTCTTGAGCTTGCTCGTTACCGGGCTCTTCGCTCTCATTGTTCTACCGACCTCCAGTGCCCAGATGCGCGGAACGGCCACGCTTGTTGGCATCGTGACGGATGCGGAGACCGGCGCTCCACTTGCGGGGGCCAACGTTATTATCGCTGGCTCGACGCGTGGCGCCGCTGCGGATGCAAACGGACGCTACG
Source organism: uncultured Rhodothermaceae bacterium (assembly GCA_913056335.1). GTDB lineage: Bacteria > Bacteroidota > Rhodothermia > Rhodothermales > Salinibacteraceae > Longimonas. The sequence goes on along the minus strand of CAJXLX010000042.1, from coordinate 7,719 downwards.
AAATCCGAAACGTACCAATCGGTGCGCAGCGGCTCTATGTGTCGGTGGTTGGATACGAAGCCGGAACACGCAACCTCAATTTGCGCGAACCCGGTATCGTCGTCACCGACTTTGCACTCACGCCGGCTCCGATCGAAATTGGCGAGGTCGTTGTAGAGGCCGAGCGCGATGAACAATGGATGCGTCGCTTGGAGCGCTTCAAGGAGGCTTTTATTGGTGAAACCCCTAATGCGGAACAGGTTGAGATTCTGAATCCCGAAGTGCTCAGCTTTTCGGGCCGCCTGTCAAATCTCACGGCCTACGCCGCGGAACCGCTCGAAATCGAAAATCGGGCCTTGGGCTATCGGCTCACCTATTTCTTGAAGGAGTTCCAGACCACCCGGTCGCGTACGCGGTGGGACGGTGAGCCCCTCTTTGAGGTGTTAGAAGGCTCTATGCAAGAGCAGGCGGAATGGGACCGCCAGCGCCGCGACGCCTACCTGGGGTCATTTCACCATCTTATGCTGGCTCTGCTCGCCGATCAACTTGAGGAACAGCAGTTCCGGCTCTACATGCGCCCCATGACGTCTACCCCTGCTGTCTCGGATGGCCCTTTTGCTCCTGCTCCACAACTCAGCGGGCAGCGCTTTCCGCTCAACGACGTGTCGGAGATTCTGGAGCCGGGTGCCACCGATAATGAACGCATACTCGACTTTGAGGGCGCTGTGGAGATTGTGTACACCGGTGCCACCGAATCAGAAGCCTACCGGGCCTGGCTACAGTCACGCGGGCAGCAAGGGGGCATGCGTCGCGGAGAGCGGTTTCAAACGTCGCAGATATGGCTGGAGCAGGGCCCGGCCACGATCGACTACAAGGGCGACATTGTGGATCCGTACGGCGTAACGCGCTCGGGCTACTTTGCGTTTAAGCGCATCGCCGATCAGCTTCCCAAGGAGTACCGACCGTGGCGGTGATCACTGCCCCAAGTACGGGGGCCTCCTATGCAGTATCGGCCCGACCCACCAGATTCAGCAGGTGTAGCATCTCCTCGACGGCGCTGCGTAAGCGCCATACGACATACGCATCCGCATCGCGGTAGCGCGCTACCTGGTCGTAAAGCTCTGTGCGCGCTGCCTCAACCTCGGGATCGGCCCATACGTACCGGCTTCCTGTTTCCAGCAATCTGTTCTGGGTCGCCTCATCCAGCGCATCGAAGGTGCCATCGTGGTCGACCCACTTGCGCCAGCGTCCGCTACGTACCAGCGCATTGCGCAGCGCGTTGTGCCAGCTCGGCGTTGCGCCCGCAGCGTCAGCAAGCATCTCCAGTTCGCACAGCGCCTGGTATTCGACCGCCGACAGCCCAGGCCCAATGTTTGCGCCGCCCATCCCACAGCGCGGGTACGCGTCCAGCGCATCCACAAAATCGCTGTAATGTGCCTTTACAAGCGCGCCATGCCGCCGCACCTGCTCAACCACCTGCTGCGCATGCGTGGCGTCGAACTGCCCGGTACCAAAGGAGGTGCCGACATCGCTAACAACAAAGGTGGGAGTAATCTCGGCTGGCAGCGCCGCCTTGAGTTGCGTAAGAAATGCCTCCAGCCGCTTGCCTGGATCTGATATTTCGGGCGGTGCCACCTCTTCGATTCCAACTTCATAAGTGATGCGTGGCATGCCGCTCTCGCGTCGGTACCCCTCCGTCCACCGAAGCAACGCGTTCGTACGGTCGACCATGTCGGATACCGGGGGCGGGCCGTGACGATGCGGGTCTATTGTTGCATCGATGTGTACGTAGCGGTATCCAGCATCAAGCGCAGCACGAAGGGTCGCTTGCGTTCCAGATTGGGCTTCATGCCATGGCACGCCTGCATTGCGCTCCGCATCTTTGCACCACGGCCCACCATGATCCACACAGGTTATGACTGGAGGCGCTTCCGAAAGCGATGCGCAGATGGTGTCTGTGCGATCCATCAGCGCCTGGGGCGTCCACCCGGTGTATCCCCCGTCCACGTCGACCTGGTTGCGGGTCGCGGCAATGAGCAGCGGGGCATGGGCGTAGCCTGCAGCCTGCAGGGCGGCCCGCAGCACCGCATCAGACGTGGGGCAGACGGCCAGCAGCGTGTATGTAGCGGAGCCGTCATGCAACGGTGCCACCCAGTCTGATAGCCGCGCCTGCCTTCCCCCATTCCCCATGGCTGTGCCTCTTTCTTTCCTCACGAATCTCGCGAGCTGCCGTGGACGCGCAACTCAGTATGCACCGTTTCGAGACCCGACGTAAATGATGGCAACCAGCAGTACGGCAGGCACCAGAATACTGGCAATGGGCATCCACTCCAAACCGAGCGGAATAGACGTTGCGGTTTCGGGCTGTGTAGTAAGCGTAGCAAGTAGTACGGTAGCCATAGCAGAGCAGAGGGAATGCAGCCAAATAAACACGGGCTGCTGTGTACCCCACAGAGCAGCCCGTTGTTGCAGGTACATGCTATGCAGCAGCATGCCTGGCGATATGTGTGGTTTGCCTATGCCGTTGAAGAGGGCGCGACCTCCACTTCAGCGAGGGTGCCATTTTCATGGCCCCCGCCCAGCAAGCAGATTTTACTGCGCCGCTCGTCAGCTATGTCGCTTAACGCATTACGCGTATCCACAATGGCGTTGGCGTGCGTTGCGATCAGTTCTGTATCGAACGCCTCGTGGTTGGTTACGAGCACTGCTACGTCATGCGCTTGCAGCGTTTCGGCCGTGAGGGGCTGCTTCTCAACCGGACGCGTAGTGCTGTTGGCCGTATGCACGGCAAACTCTTCAACATGCGGATCCGCAAACGCTACCTGCTCAACGCCTTTCTCACGCAAGAGGCGAATGATGGTCTCGGCTGGCGAGTGGCGCGTGTCGTCGACATTGCCCTTGAACGCCACGCCGAGCACAAGCACTTTCGCATCCTGCAAACGTACAGGCTGACGTGCAATCTGCTCAACCACAGCTTCCGCTACGTAATACGGCATGCCCTCGTTCACGCGCGCGGCCAGCGTGATGAAGCTGGTTTCGAAGTCGTAGCGACGGGCCAGCCACGACAGGTAATACGGATCAATGGGGATGCAGTGACCGCCCAGTCCCGGTCCGGGGTAGAACGGCATAAACCCAAACGGCTTTGTTTTTGCCGCATCGATGACATCCCACATTGAGAGGTCGTCGACGCGATCGCAGAGTTTGGCCAGCTCGTTTACGAGCGCGATGTTCACCGAGCGAAAGATGTTTTCGAGCAGCTTCTCCATCTCCGCCACTTTGGGTGAAGGGGCCACATGGATCTCCGCAATGATTTCGCGCAGGGCGGCCTCCGCCACCTGGGTGCACGTATCGGTGACCCCACCCACAACCACCGGCGTGTTGGCCGTCGTGAACTCCTTGTTTCCGGGATCAATACGCTCTGGGCTAAACGCCAGGAAGTAATCTTTGCCCAGCGTAAGTCCTTTTTCGGCAGCGGCTTCTTCCAGAATAGGCTGTACAACGCCCTCTGTCGTATCCGGATAGGTCGTGCTTTTCAGGATGATGAGCTGGCCCGGACGCAGGTGCTCAGCGATGGACCGTGTAGCCGCTTCGATGTACGTCGTGTCGGGCTCTTTGTGCTCGGTGACTGGCGTGGGTACGCACAGAAAGAAGACGTCAACGTCTCCAGCATCGCTGTAGTCGGTCGATGCGCGCAGCCGCCCCTGCTGAACGAGTGAGGCCACCTGCGCATCGTCCAGGTCGTCGATGTAGTTGACTCCGTCGTTGAGCTTTGCAGTGCGGGTTTCATTCGGTTCAATACCGATAGCCTCAAACCCCGCAGCGGCATATTCCACTGCCAGTGGCAAACCTACGTATCCCAACCCCGCAACCCCAATGGTTGCACTGTGGTCGTTGAACGATTCAATGAGCGAGGCAGCAGGCATCTCAAGTTGGCCGTTGGTGTTCATAGAAGGTATGAATCAGGAAGGATCAGCGTAAATGGTTCAAGCTACAACGTGTGCGTTTCGTCCGATAGGGGACACGCGTTCCGCGAAGGGGTGTGCAGGCCGCACGGTCCTGCCTGCGGAGCATGCCTACGGCGCTGGGGCGAGCACATCACTGGGGTCCCGTGGTGTTGTCTCTGGAGCATCCATCAGCGTCATTTCGAATTCGTGACAGGACACCTCCACATTTTCAACCGCGCTACGAGCTATCGCGCGTTCGTCATCGTCCATTGCTCGGCGGGCCAGCAGCACTACATCCACATGGTAGAGCCGGCACACCGCCGCCAGCTGCTGCCCGGTCCCAAGCACGGGCAGCCCTTGCACGCGCTGCGCCTTCTTGAGGGGGTCGTCGTCTACGAATCCAACGGGGTCGTATGGAAGCTCTGGGTTTTGCCGGATTTCGCGCAGGAGCAGCGCCCCCGAGTCGTTGGCTCCATAGATCACAGCGCGCGGACCGGATGTAGTACGCGCCAGGAAATACTGTCGCAGCCCGCGAAAGCCGAAGCGCACGCCGATCACAGCTAAAGTTACGACCATCCAGTCGATAACCCAGACGGAAACGGAGAACACGTCCCAGGAAAACACGAGCCCAAGCCCCACGATGCTGGCGCCCGAGGCCAGAAGTGAGGCTCCTATAGTGCGCACGATTTCGGGCGTGCCGGCGTGCCGCCAGATCGCCCGGTACAGGCCCATTGCGGCAAACACTGTAATTTTGATCGAGATAAGCAGGGGCAGGGCGCCAAGCATCTGTTCTTCTTGCGATACGGTGAGCCCCTGCTCAAACCGCAGATAGTGGGCCACCACAAAGGCTGCAGCCAGCAGCGCACTATCAGCCAGGACGCCGAAGACCGCTTTCCATCGGTGCCCAAAGAGCCGGAAAAGCACATGTGCATCGTTGGTCTCGGTTGGTGGTCGGTGCACCGGCGCGCCGTCGCCCCCGGCTGGGGCCGGGTCGTGCGTGGTGGCATATACGTTGGCACGCGCCAGGTAGACGCCAAACATGGTAAGCGACACACCTACCAACGCCGAGAGCGCATAGAACAGTAGCGTATCGAGTACGAGTACAGCCAGGGCGAGTGCTCCTCCGGCTGCACTCAGCGCGTAGAGCGTGAGCACGGCGTGTGCCTCCGACAGCCCCAAAAACACCAGCCGGTGCGACGCGTGATCGCGTCCGCCCTGCGAAACCGGACGGCCCATCCACCGCCGCACAATCATGACAAGTGTGGTATCCAGAATAGGCACCGCCAGCACCGCAAACGGTAAGATCATGACCGCAAACGATGCAGTTACGGGGACTTCCGTCTGTACCACCAGGGCTCCAGCACCCAACATGTATCCCAGAAAGAGACTTCCGCAGTCGCCCATGAAAATTGTGGCGGGCTTGAAGTTAAAGACCAAAAAGCCTGCTGCAGCCCCAGCCACCGCCGCCATAATCCCCACGACCGCCGAAAGCTCGACCGGAACGCCAACCATCAGCATCACCAGAGCTGCAATGCCTGCAACCCCGGCTGCCAGTCCATCCATGTTGTCGAGCAAGTTGATCGCATTCGTGACGCCTGCCACCCACAGGAAGGTAAGCGGCCCCGAGATGGCCCAGTGCCAGTCGCCCATGAAGAGATATCCCTCCATCATAAGAAGCGCTGTGGCCACAATCTGCGCGATCAGCTTTCCAGCAGGAGGCACTCCCCTCAAGTCGTCGTACATACCCGTGGCAAAAAGCAAAGCGCCGCCGACCCAAACTGGCCAGAGCAGATCGATCGTACCACTGGCTGCGCCCCCAACAAATGCCGCGCCAACCAAACCAATACCGCCCATTAGCGCCGTGGGGGTAGCATGCCACCGGTCTTCACGCGGATACGCCACCCATCCCATGCGCTTTGCCCATCGGATGACGAGCGGCGTTGCCAACAGTCCGGTGAGTAGCGCACTTCCAAAGGCCAGCGCAGCCAGCCCATAGGAACTTGCAAGAAGTGCCTGTATCATATCGGTCATAGTGCTGTGTCTCATTCATTTACAGCCAGAGACATGAAAGGCAAACACGCAGAAATGGGAGACAGCGTACTTGTGCTGATGCTGTAGCATTCTCGTGTACCCATCGACGTTTTGTACTTTTGATGCATAAGACGCATACACGTCAAGAGATGCTATGCCCTATTAAAGGCGTCAGCAGTCAAAGACGCAACACCATTTTCAGAGTGCACGTTTTGCTGCTTTGCACGTTCGTGGTCAATCACATCACGAAGAATGGTATCAAGGTCACGCTCCGGACGCGTTCCAATGGCTGCTTGCAATTTGCTCATGTCGGGCGTGCGGCGGCGCATGTCTTCGAAGCCGTCGCCGTAGGCCTCATCGTACGGTATGTGATTGATCGGCACATCAGCGCCTGAAAGCTCGCGTACGCGCTCCGCTAACATGTTAATGGATACCGGATCAGGGCGTCCGATGTTGAGCACCTCTCCGTGTGCAGATTCGGTGTTCATGAGCGCATCTACGACTTCCACAGCATCATACACATGCGTGAAGCAACGGGTCTGGCGGCCATCGCCGTAGACCGTAATCGGCTCACCAGCCAGCGCTTGCTTGACAAACGAGGGCACCACCATGCCATACTGCCCGGTCTGGCGCGGACCGACGGTATTGAAAAAGCGGGCGGCGATAACTCGGGTGCCATACTCAGAAGCATAGGCCAGTCCCAGAAACTCGTCCATGGCCTTGGTGCAGGCATAGGCCCAGCGGCGCTTTGAGGTCGCCCCCAACACCCACGGTCCGTCTTCGGCGAGCGTGTCGAGGTCGTCAACGGTTTCAAGGGCCTTGCCGTACACTTCCGAGGTAGACGCCAGCAGCGTGAGGCTGCCCTGCGCCTCGGCAATCTCCAGCACATGCTCAGTGCCCCGTACGTTGGTCGTAATGGTTTCGACCGGATGCTCCAGGATATTTCTCACCCCAACAGCCGCCGCCAGATGCACAATGCGGTCACAACCTTCTGCAGCCGCTTGCAGCGCCGGCTTGTCGCATACGTCGCCTACCGTGAGCGCAAACCGCTCGTGGTTGGCCAGGTGCGCAATGGTATCAAGCGAGCCCGTCGACAGGTTGTCAAAGGCGTGAACATAGTGCCCCTGATCCAGCAGATGGTCGGCCAGGTGGCTCCCGATGAACCCGGCCCCACCTGTGATGAGGTAACGCATGAATAGATGTTGTAGCTTTGGAATGGATAATATGACCCACAGCATACAAGAACGCAGCTTGCCTGTCGTACGATGTGCATCAATATTGCAGGAAGTTTGTAGTGAAAGCGCTTTGCCAGCTTTCTCATCCTGCTCTTCTTGCTACAGTGAAACCGTCCCATCCCACTGCAGACCCAGCATGAGCCCGATCTGAGTGCCGTCAAACTCACCCCAGTCGACTGCTACAGAACTACGGAGCCGCATGCCGTACGTCTCCGACAACAGATAGCTCACATCCAGATGCGTCGCGTACTGATCTTGGCGGAGTTGGCTGCGGGGGATGGTTTCAAGATCAGGGGGTGTCGCATCACTTGACCCGATACTACATCCTCCAACATCGGATATAACTTGGTCTTGGCAGATACCGTAATTGCGGCTGTACGTGAAACGGGCCTCGTACTCAGCGCGCGGCACAGGCTGTCCGCGGATCCCAAAGTGGTGGGCGATCACCATCGTACTCGGCGTTGGTCGGATGCCGGCGACATCCTCGCGAAACTGGAAGCTGTTATCAAGAGCTCGGAATTGGGGATTCC
>CAJXLX010000041.1 GCA_913056335.1 uncultured Rhodothermaceae bacterium | reverse complement strand
CATGTGCACGCCGACTGCGTGAGCAACGAGCTGTACAAGCACGTCTTGAACGACCAGTCGACCGTGGTCTTCAACGGCAAGGTGTTTGTGCACCGCGACTCGCAGCGCATCGACGCGTACCAGTCGAACGACAGCCTGGTGCTGAACAACGACGCGCAGATCTACACCAAGCCTGAGCTTGAGATCTACGCCGACGATGTGGTGTGCAGCCACGGCGCCACCGCCGGTCAGTTGGATGAAGAGGGCCTCTTCTACCTGCGTTCGCGCGGACTCAGCCAGGAACGTGCTCGCATCCTGATGATGCAGGCCTTTGCGCAAGACGTGATTGACGTGATTGAGGTTGAGCCGCTTAAGGCGCTCATCGAAGACCGCGTGCAAGACCGCCTGCGCACGTTCGCCGGCTAATCGTCTCATGGCCGGGGTCCGATTCGGGGCCACGGCGTTCTACGAACCTATTCTGTGCTGCTATGCCTGTATCTGCGCCTCCCCGGTTCGACGTTGACGCCATGCGCGGCGAGTTTCCCGCGCTGCATCAGTCGGTCTATGAGGATACACCGCTGGTGTATCTCGACAACGCCGCCACCACGCAGAAGCCGCAGGTTGTGCTCGACCGCATGGCGCGCTACTACGCGCACGAGAACAGCAACGTGCACCGGGGCGTGCACAAGCTCAGTCAGGACGCCACCGACGCATTCGAGGACGCCCGCCAGTCCGTGGCCGACCTCATCAACGCCCCCTCGTCCGATCAGGTCATCTTTACGCGCGGCTGCACCGAATCGCTGAACCTGGTGGCACAGACGTTTGCGCGTCCGCAGCTCGGGCCCGGCGACACCGTCGTCGTTACGCATATGGAGCATCACTCCAACATTGTGCCGTGGCAGATGGCCTGCGAGGCCACCGGCGCTACGCTCAAGGTGTGGCCGATCCACGACGATGGCACGCTTGACATGGAGGCCGGGCGCCAGTTGCTGGCCGAGGAGCCGTTCCTGCTCGCCATGGGGCACGTCTCCAATGCGCTGGGCACGATTCACCCGGTTTCATCCATCATTGATATCGCGCATGACCACGGCGTACCGGTGGTGGTCGACGGTGCGCAGTCGATGGCGCACCTGCCGGTCGATGTACAGGCGCTGGATGCCGATTTCTATGCGTTCTCGGGCCACAAGATGTTCGGGCCCACTGGCATTGGCGTGCTCTACGGGAAATACGATCTGCTCGACGGCCTGCCGCCCTACCACGGCGGCGGCGACATGATCGACGAGGTGTCGTTCGACGGCACCACCTACGCCGATCTGCCGCACCGGCTGGAGGCGGGCACGCCCCACATTGCGGGCGTTATTGGGCTCGGTGCGGCGGCGCGGTTTGTAGACGACCTCGACCACGAGGCCGTGCAGGCTCACGAAGACGGCGTGCTGCAGTACGCACACGAGCAGCTTGCAGCCATCGATGGGCTTCGTCTGGTGGGCACCGCATCCGAAAAGACCAGCGTGTGCTCGTTCGTGTTCGACGACATCCACCCGTACGATGCAGGCACGATTCTCGACCGCCTGGGCCTTGCTGTGCGCACCGGCCACCACTGCACGCAGCCGCTTATGGAACGGCTCGACCTGCCCGGCACCATCCGCGCCTCCTTTGCGCTGTACAACACGCGCAAAGACGTAGACCGTCTTGTAGAGGGCCTCGACCGGGTGCAGACCATGTTTGGGTGATGCGATGGGATCGCTCTCTGATGCCTTCCGTTCGCATCCCCCTACCTGTTTCTTTAACTGCTTGTTTGTGTTATGTCTGATGCATCATCCACCATCGATGAACGGGCGCGCGCCATCGTCGATGACTTTTCGCTGTTTGACGACTGGATGGGGCGCTACGAGTATCTGATTGAGATCGGCAAGAAGCTGCCTCCGATGGAGGATGCCCTCAAGACCGACGCCACCCGCATCCATGGGTGCCAGTCAAAGGTGTGGATCCATACCGCACGCGACCAGGACCGCATGACCATGCAGGGCGACAGCGACGCCATGATTACGAAGGGCCTGGCCGGGCTGCTCATCCGCGTGCTCGACGACCAGCCGCCCAAGGCCGTGCGCGAGGCCGACCTCTCGTTCATCGATGACATCGGCATGCGCGAGCACCTATCGTCGACGCGCAATAACGGCCTCCACTCAATGATCGAGCAGATTCGGGCGCGCGCCGCCCGCCTCGCCGAATCCGCAGAGCCCGCATCCGACTCCGCTGTTTCATCTTCCAACGCATAACACTATGCCCGATACCAAGCCCGATACCGACGCCGCCCCTGATACGACCTCTGACACAGCCTCCGACACGGCTTCCAACGCCGACGACCCGCGCCTCGACGACAGCCGCGAACTGGAGCGTCCAGAGACGCTGCCGGCGCACATGCAAGATGCCCCCAGCGAGCACACCGAACTCTACAACCGCATCGTGGAGTCGCTCTCCGACATCTACGACCCCGAGATTCCGGTCAACATCTTTGACCTTGGGCTCATCTACAACATCGACATCCACAACGACACCCATGTGGATGTGCTCATGACGCTAACCGCGCCAAACTGTCCGGCAGCGGGCATCTTGCCGGGTCAGGCCGAAGACGCTGTGCGCCTCACCGAAGGCGTAAAGAGCGTCTACCTGGAACTGACGTTCCACCCGCCGTTTTCGCCGCAGATGATGTCGGAAGAAGCGCAGTTGGAGCTCGGCTTTATGTAGCATCTGGATGTTGAGGTGCCGCTCTGGCGCTTGCCGCTGTTCTTTTGCATCACTCCGTGCGCGCTCGTGAAGTACGCATCGACCATAACGATGGCCTCCAGCCTGCTCGCCGAAGGGCGCGTGCGCGATGTGGCACACATGATTGAGCCGCTGGTGCAAGCCCCGCTGGATCAGCAGGCCGATGCCGACGCTCTGGACACAGGCGTGGTGCGGCTGCATGCGCTGTGGGCGCAGTTGTTGTGCTCTGCCCGCTTGCAGCCCGACCATGCCCGCCGCCACCTGCCCAATGCCGAAACCGACCTGGCGGCACACCCGCCACGGGTGCAGGCTGAGGTAGCGCTGTGGCGCGGCTGGACCGATGTACTCAACGGTACCACCAACGACGTGCTGGCGCGCGGCCTGGCGCATCTCGACCGAGCCGACCGGCACTTTGAGGCGCTTGCCCATCGCCCCGGACGCTGCTGGGTGCAGCTGGGACAGGCGCAGGCGTACTTCGCGCTCGACGAGTATGACCTGATGCGCCATGCACTGGGGGAAGCACAGGCGCTTGGGCGTCCGCACATCGACCGTTTGGCGCAGTGCTGGCTGCACGACATGTATGCTCCGGCGTTGCGGTTTCAGGGGCAGTATACTGAGGCCGAGGCCCACATCGCGGAGTTGAAGTCGGTCGCACATCAACTTAACCACACGCGCTGGGTGGGGCATGCGCAAGCGCAAGAGGCCGCCCTTGCCTACGACACCGGGGCGCCGCCCGAGGTGATTATCGAGCGCGCCACCACCGCCGAGACGCGCCTCCAGGGGGCCACCAACTGCCGTCCGTATCCGCTCCTGGCGGCGTATCATGCCCACATTGGCGCCCTGCTACGGGCCGCGCGGTGGGACGAAGCCCACGCATGCATTGCCGATGCCCTTACCGCGATGCAAGGCTATGCGCTGGGCGAGGCGCACCTGCACTCGCTCTACGTGCGTCTGGCGCTGCGCCGCGGCACGATCGAGCGGGCGCGTACCCAGCTCAACGAGGTGATGGAGCGCGCCGAGCGCTTACCACACGGACTGCAGCGCTCTCACCTGGCGCTGATGCGTGCCGAAGTGGCCCACCGCACTGGCGATGCCGGTACCGCCCAGACGTGGCGAGCTCGCGCCCACCAGAATGCGCGCGAAACGGGGCATCGCGGCAATCAGGTGCGGGCGCTCCTTGCGCAGACCCAGGGCGCTGCCGAGACGGGCGACATTGCGCAGGCCCGAATGTATCTCCGAAAAGCCGAGGCCTTTGCAGGCTACCGATCGGTGCTCCCCATGGCGGCTCGGTGGAGTGCCAGCGAAGCGGCTCTGACAGCCGCGCAGGCTGAGCAGTCGGGCGACGCGCAGGCAGCGCGCCATGCCGCTGAGCAGTACGCCCAGGCGCATACTGCCTACCGGTTGAGTGGCAATGCCTTGCCCGCAGCACAGATGGCCCTCCATGCGGCCACAATTATGCCACAGACTGACCGGCTGCCCGCACTGCGTCCCATGCTGGCGGATGCGGAAGCGACAATGGCCCGGTGCGAGCGCCCCGATCAGGCCAACCAGCTTCACGCTTTACTCAACGACTGGCCTGCCTACAACCCCACCGACACCGCGTCGTGGGGCGCGCTGTTGAGCACCGCATTGGCCGAGGCCCCGCCCGAACACGCCAGCGTCACTGCAGCGTGCACCACGCTGCTTCAGGCGCATCCGCAGGTAGAGGGCGTGCGCATCCAGTATCGCCCGCGCCACGCCCAAGCGCAGTGTATGGTAGCCGATCAGGGCGCGCTCGACAGCGCATCGGCGACCGCGCTGCACTACCCGGCTCTTGCGGACGCGCGCCTCACCCTCACCTACGCCGCTAACGTGCCGCTCCCTGACGTGGCCAAGGCGCTCCGCCCGTACCTGCCGATGCTGCTTATGGCGCTCGACCGGGCCCCCACGCTGTCCTCCCCCTCAACCCAGCCCGCCGGTCCTCGCTTTCCGGATGCCTTTGTCGCCGAAAGCGCACCTATGCAGGCTCTCAAGCAGCGCATCGAGCAGATCGGGGCCAGCCACAGCCCTGTGCTCGTTACCGGCGCGCCCGGCGTAGGCAAAACGATGGTGGCACGGGCCGTACACGCTGTAAGCGAGCGCCGCACCGGGCCGCTCCACGTTGTAGAACGCACCAACATACAGCCACGCGATTGGGCTTCGCATCTCTTTGGACATGTAGACAGCGGCACCTACACGCCCGGCGTGCTCGACAAGGCCAAAGGAGGGTCGGTGCTCTTGAAGGCCGTGCACCGCCTGCCCCAGGCCGTACATGAACAGCTCCTGCGCATGCTCAACACGGGCTGCGTGTTTCCGGTGGGAAGCGACACCTGCCGCTCGGTCGACATTCGCCTACTGGCCACCACGCCCAGCACCGCTACCACGCGTCCCGCCGATGCAATGCCTGCCGCGTTGGCCCATCGCCTGGGCATCATCACGCTGCGAGTGCCGCCGTTGCGCGAGCGGCGCGCCGACATTCCGCTGCTCGTGCAGCGCGTCCTCGACGAGCAGCGCACGCCCCAGACTCCGCTGGTTACCATCACGCAGCACGCCCTCGATGCTCTGCTGGCGTATGACTGGCCCGGCAATGTGCGTCAGCTTCGCAATGAAGTCGAACGCGCGTATCAGTCCGTGCGCAGCGAGCCCGCGCCTCAGATTACGGTGGATGCGCTGGCCGCGCCGCTCCGCGACGCCCGTACGCAGCACAGCAATGGGGCCTCTCATCCCTACGACACGCTCTTGAACGACGATACGGTTGCACTTAGCGCCGTTCTGGCGCAGACCGAAAAAGCGGCAATCGAGCACGTGTTGCGGGCTCACGACGGGCATATTTCAGCCTCTGCCAAGGCCCTGGGGATCTCGCGACAAGGGCTATACAAGAAAATGAAACGCCTGGACATCGACGCCGATGCCGCGGTGTCGTCTTCGTAACCCACTGTTTTTGTAGTACCTGCTCCTGCTTATGATACGTTTAGACCATGCCTCCATCATGACTGCTGCGCTCGACGAGGCCATCGACTTTTATGTAGATGTGCTCGGGCTTACGCTGCGCGTGGTCGAAGACGACCCCATCCGCGCAGACCGCCGCCGCGCCATGCTCACCGATGACGAGGGGCAAGACATTCTCGAGATCATGGAGGTTACCGACATGGAGCACCCCACCGTGCCCGGGCGCGGCGGCATCCATCACCTTGGCTTTGCACTGCCCTCGGACGCCTGGCACGCGCTGCGCAGCCGACTGGATGCAGAGGCGTACCCGTATCAGGAGCAGGAGAATCGCCTCTTCGTGCGGGATGCGGACGGCCTGGTGCTCGAAATCGAACCGCGGTAGCCCGGTGGAGCCGATTGCTCACATCAGCCAGTGCATTTCTCATCTCAGGCGCGGCCTCACACCAGCTTTCGTTCAAGGGCTTCGCAAGGGATACCCCTGGCCCGGACCTGTGTGTTAGCTGCTGCTCGAATCAGACGGTTTTTCGGGGACCGGGGGCTCCTTCGTGATGGACGACTCGTGCGCATCGCCCTCAGCAAACGGCGGTGCAGCAGCGTTCTGTGCTGCGTTGCGCTCCGCCTCCATGCGGTCGATGCGCGAGGGAATTTCGCTGATGCGACGCGCCAGCGGTCCTTTGCGCTCCTCCTGGTCGGTGGGCATGCGTCCGAGCAAGAAGCCCAGTGGCTTGAGCGAATCCACTTCGTCGCATACGACCTTGAGGATTGCCCCCATCGGGATAAACAGGATCATACCTGCAAGGCCCCAGATCTGAGCGCCTACGAAGAGCAAAAACAACGTGACCATCGCATTCATGCTCACCTGGCTGCCCACAATAGTCGGTGTGAACAGGTTGCTTTCGAAGAGCTGAATCACGTAGAATCCGCCCAGTACCAGCAGCGGATAGATGAGGGAATCCATGGTGAGCAGGGCGTAGAGCACGGGCAAGATGGATCCGAAGATAGGCCCTAAGAACGGAACTACGTTCAGCATGGCAGCGAACACGCCAAAGAACAGAGCGTGGTCAACACCGATAATGAGCAGTAGCAGCGAGTTGAGTACCGCAAGAATGCAAATCACGATCAGCACGCCGGTGATGTAGCGCTGCACGACCTGTTTCACTTTTGCGATGGTCGCCGCAACCCGCTCTACGCGTGCCGGATTGCCTGCGCCAAACGCCTGAAGCAGAAAGTCGCGCAGGAACGTGCGCCCAATGAGCACAAAGAAGATGAACACCGGCACCAGCAGCGCCGCCGTGATGGTACTGGCTGCCCCTGCCAGTCCGCGAACCAGGTTTGTGGCATTGTCGCCCACATAGCCAATAGCGGTAGTGCCCAGCATACGAAAGTCGATCAGATTGCCGATCCCAAGCTGCGCAGCCAGCGGCTCGATGCTGGCCATCATCTCCTCGATACGCGTGCGAATCAGATCAACGTCTTCGACAAACGAGGCCAGTTGCGTGTAGAAGAAGAATCCGATTCCTACCAGCGCCGCCACCGCCAGTGTGAGCGTGAGCAGCGCCGCCACCACGCGCGGGATGCCGTGGCGCTCCAGGTGTGCACTCACGGGCGTTAGCAGAATGCCCAGGAATCCCGCAAACAGCAGTGGAATCAGTGTGGACTTGGCCACGACCATGACGTGCACGGTCAGCACGCCCCCGGCCAGGGCCACAGTATACTTAACGTACCACGGATACGTATCCATCGTGCAGAGGCAGGCCAATCAGAGAGGACGCATGAGAAGCGGCGTACCGAGCCTCCAAACGAGGGTAATGGGGGATGGTTGCGCGAAGCAACGGGGGCGGAACAAACTCATCGGTTTGGGTCGGCAGGCGCAGCACCGGGTGCAGAGTCGGCTTCTGGCGTGGGCGTAGCCATCCCGGCCGCCGGTGGCTGTGTGGCCGGAGCATTGCCCTCCTCGCGGGCTCGGGCCTCTTCCTCACGCGCCAGTGTGATGGCCTGATCGGCGCGCTCGTAGTACGGCGAGTCTTCGCCTACGATGCGCTTCACTTCCTCAAACTCAGCCACAGCCTCATCGACGCGGCCAATATACAGTTGCATGATGCCCTTGTTAAAGCGCGCCTGAAAGTGCTCGGGGTCTTCCTCCAGCACCCGGTTGATCTGCTCCACACCGCGCATAGGCGCATTCGTCTGCAGCATGGCCGTGGCCATGTCGGTGCGCACGTCTAAGTTATTTGGCTCTTGCTCAAGCACGCGCTCATATGCATCGACGACATGCGGCGCCACCTGTCCAATGGCGTTCGAGGTCGTGCCCTGACCGAGCTGCTCCATCCAGCTGTAGAGCAGGTCGCCGGTGCGGCGCCACGCATCGGGATCGCCGGAGTCTTCCGCCATTGTTTTTTGCACTTGGGCCGCCCGTCCCAGATGCCCAGCACCGATGTACACGTTCACGACCTCTTGCTGAATCGTCTGTCGCATAATGCCCTCCTCGCTCTCCGCCGCTTCGCGAAGCGAGTCGACCTGAGCCGCCATGGATTCGCTGACCTCAGGACTGTACTGGTCGATAAGGGCGTCAACGGTTGCGGACGTGGCAGCAGCGTTGGTTGCGCCTGCTCCGGCTGGCCCGCTGCGCTCCTGCCCAATGTTATCTCCGGCGTTGCGCTCCGCGGCAGTACGCGCTAACGGGTCGCCGGCTCGCTCGCTGAAGAGCGTAGCCAGAAACAGCGCCGCAATTACCACCACGGCGCCCCCCACAAGCCACGCCAGCTTGCGGTTGATGGCCGACTCGTCGATCGCGTCCGATCCGGCGCCTTGTTCTTCCGGCTCAGGGGATGCAGGGGCTGCTGGTCCGTCTGGAAGGTCGGCAGCGACCGGGCGCGTACCTTCAGGATTTGAGGATGGGTCCGACGTTGCGCGGGGCGTGCCGCACTGGCTGCAGAATTTGTCTCCAGGGGCAAACGCAGTGCCACACTCCGTGCAGTAAACTGCTCCGTTCGCGGCTGGGGCGGCCGCGTCTTCGGGCACGTCGGCATTGGAGGCGTCGCTGCTGGAGTCAGTGGCGGGGGCGGCCTCTTCCCGTTCGGCGGCGTCGTGTTCGGGATCCGCGTTGGGGGGAGGCGACGCATCGTCGTTACCCGCGAGGGTGTGTCCACACAACGGACAGGCGCCCGCATCGGGGGGAATGAGCGCGCCGCACGAAGGACAGGGTACATCAGAGGCCATGACAAGAGCCGGGTCGAGGGCAAGCGTAGACGAATCCCAGTGAACCCACCGGGATAAGGAAAAACGACCCGCGCATCCCCTTGATTCCGAATGTTGTGCAAATCCGCTGTCCTACAGCGTTTTCTGATGGTCCGAGGAGTCAAAACTGGAAGGCAACCCCAATCATGGGAATGAGCATTGTTGTGTTGGATTGACGGACCTGGGGATTGTCAGGGTCGTAGCCGTCGCTAATGTCGAGGTACTCGGCTTCGCGGCCCCACATGTACTGCACACCCAGTTTGAGATAGATGGCTCGGAAGCTGTTTTGCTCATTATTTGGGTTTCCCTGAGCCACGCGGATATGTAAGCCGGTGGCTCCGCCAGCACTTAGCGCAAAGTCGTCGAAGTTGCGTGAACTGGCAATCGTTTCGTCTTGTCGGCGCTCGTTTTGCACACGGGTGTTGGTGAACAGGTATTTGAAGCCGAAGAGTCCTTCCACATAGGGACGCACCAGACCGTCGCGCGGCTGTAACCGCAGCACCAGGTGTGGCTGTACGATGGTGTTGGTCGTTATCACATCAACGCGCACCGCCCCGCCGACCGTCTCGCTAAAGGGCACGTTGCGTGTGCTTCGCCCAAAGGCAAAGACCGAAAAGTCGATGCCCACCCCTACAGGCGAGTTCGGGAATTCTGCCCCAATGTAGACGTTACCGCCATAGCCGAGATTGTTTGTGTTCTCGTTGAAGTCTCCTGTTGGAATGCCCAGCCCAAAACTGAGGCTCCCCTGCCCCGTGATGGAGGCATCGGTTTGGTTCTGGGCATGAGCCGATGGACCGCTCCCCCCGATAAGCATGATAACGAACAGAAATGAGGTAAGTCGATGCATCATAGTACACTGGAAAGAAGCTGATACGGAGTAATCACGTGCGCCAGTGATCGGGTGGGGCACATCTGGTTGCAGTATGGGGGATCGCCTCTCCGCAGTGCACCGGATCTGCTTCGGCAATCGGTCTTTGGCCGCGTGTAGGGATGCATGGATGGGCGGAGGGAAGGATGTTTTTCATTCCTCGCCCACACTTCCATGCCTCCATCCCCAACGGAGCATGCGGAGTTGGCATCCTTCCCCATTTCTACGTGCGTAGGGCAATGGGCGCAGCGGACAAAAGCAGGGCCCGAACTGCTACCCTTGCACCTCCACCACAATACGTCCGTGCGAGTTACCGCTGAGCACGTCTTGCGCCGCTTTCGGCACATCGTCGAGGTTGACCACCTGATACGTCATCCGCTCCAGCAGGTCATCGGTCAAGAGCGCGTCGAGGCGCGCCCAGGCGGTACGGCGGCGGTCGTTGGGGCACGTGTTCGAGTCGATGCCCAGCAGATTCACCCCGCGCAAGATAAACGGCAGCACGGTGGTGTGCAGCTCGTGTCCGGCTGCATTTCCGAACGAGGCCACGCTTGCATGACGCTTTAGCTGCGCAATGAGGGTGGCCAATGTGTTGCCTCCTACGGCGTCGATCGCCCCGGCCCACTGGCCCGACTCCATGGGGCGCTTGGGTCCGTCGCTAAACGCGTCGCGATGCACAATGCGTGCGGCGCCAAGCGTATCCAGGTAGGCGTGCGCATTTTCGCTTCCGGTGGACGCCACGGCGGTGTATCCGGCTTGCGCCAAGAGCGCCACGGCCATGCTTCCCGCTCCTCCTGATGCACCGGTTACAACCACCTCGCCGCTCTCGGGCGTGAGGCCGTGGTCTTCGAGTGCCATCACCGAGAGCATGGCGGTGAACCCAGCGGTGCCAATGGTCATGGCCTGGTGCGGCGACAGGCCCTCGGGCAGGGCCACCAGCTGGTCGGCACGTACGCGCACCTCTTCGGTGTAGCCGCCCCACACGTCTTCGCCCAACCCCCAGCCGGTACCAATCACGCGGTCGCCCGCCTCCCATGCATCGCTTTCGCTGGACACCACCTCGCCGACCAGGTCAATGCCCGGCGCAATCGGGAAGTCGCCTCGAATGATGGGCGCGCTGTTCGTCACAGCCAGCGCGTCTTTGTAATTGATGCTGGAGTAGAGCACCCGCACGTGGGTGTCGCCCGGCGGCAGATCGGCTGTCGTAATCGTATCGAGGCGCGGGGTAATCTCGCCGTCGGTTTTGTGGAGCAGCAGTGCGCGAAACATAGTCAGAGTAGGGGATGCGTGAGGGATTCCATAATCAGGAAGATGGATGCAACCACATACGGGGCGCGCCGATCCGGCACGCCCCGCAGGGTACAGGTGTTACAGACGTGGCGTGCCGTTGTTAGGGGCAGCCGTCTTCTTTGACGACCTCGCCTTCAATAACGACTGTGCACGCGCTGGTGACGTACTCGAACGGGTTGCCGTTGTAGAGCACCACATCGCCGTGTTTGCCGGGTTCGAGGGTGCCAATCACATCGCTCTGCCCAATGATGTCGGCAGCCGTGCGTGTGATACTGGCCAGGGCGGCCTCATGCGGCAGTCCGTTGGCCGCGGCAACGCCTGCTTCAAAGAGCACCACGCGCGTCTTGGGCACGTAGGCTTCGTATCCACTCTGAATAGCGACCGGAATGCCGGCTTCATGCAGCGTGGCTGCGGTGGTAAGCTGGGCGTTTTCGGCAGCGCCAAACGGGCGGATTTTGGGCGGGTGGAGCACGACGGAAATGCCCGCTTCCGCAATCTCTTCCGTTACAAGATAGGCTTCGGCGGCGCCTTCGAGCACCAGGTTGAAGCCAAACTCATCGGCAATCCGCAGCGCCGTCATAATGTCGTGACTGCGGTGAGCCTGGATGAATGCAGGGATCTCACCATCGAGCACCTGCACAAGCACTTCCATGGATAGGTTGCGTTCGCGCTCGTCCTCGGGCGTGTCGCGGTAGCGCTCCGCTTGCAGGAACATGTCGCGGAGCATCGCCGCGCCCTTGGCCCGCGTGCCGGGCGAGCTAAACCGCTGCGTGGCTGCCGGCCCCAGTGTCATGGAGAGTGCACTGATGTCGCTCAGGGACGCGTCATCCACGGTTTCGCCCGTGGTTTTGAAGGTGGCGGTCTGTCCGCTAATGAGCGCGCCCGGGCCATGCCCCGTGTGCACGGTGGTGATGCCCTGATCGCGCAAAAAGGCAACCAGCTCTTCTTGCGGGTTGTACGCATCAATCGCGCGCAGCTCCGGCTGCATGGGCGCCGTGGTATCGAGCTGGTCCTGATCGGAGTCTACATTGTAGATGCCGCTCAGCCCCACGGTACCGCGCGGGTCAACGAGTCCGGGCGTAATGACCGTGCCTTCGTAGACCGTGGCGCCCTCGGGGATGGTAACCGCATCGGCAGGGCCGACGTCGGCGATGGTGGATCCTTCGATGAGCACCACGCCGTTGATGATGGGATCGCCCGTCATGGTGTGTACGGTGTCGGCGCGTAGAGCGATCTGTGCGGTGAGGGGCGCGGCCATGATCATCCACGCGACCATCCCCGCTACGACGCCGCCTACGCAGCGTATCCATACCGATGAAAAAGAACGACGGATGTTGCGGGTGGGGTTATTCATTGATGTCGTGGACATGGTGCATGGTGCCATCGAAAATGCGGTAGCCGCCTGTAAAGAAGGCGTTATCGTCGGGGTTGCTGCGATCGAACACGCGCATGCCCTCGACCCACGTTTCGTTGACGCGGGTGTAGGTGCTCAGCGGATCGCCCGAGAGCAGAATGAAGTCGGCATCTTTGCCCGGTTCGAGCGAGCCGATGCGATCTTCGAGCCCCAACTGGCGTGCCCCTGCAATCGTGACGGACTCAAGCGCTGCGGTGCGGTCCATACCCGCACGGACGCCCATGGCGGGCGAGCGCAGGAAGAGGCGCGAATCGGTAATGGGGTCGTCGGTATGATACGACACGTCAACGCCGGCCTCGTCGAGCACGCGTCCGTTTCTGAAGTAGAGATTCACGGCTTCGTGCTTGCCACCGGGCGAGTCGAGCGTGATGATGGAGGCCGGTACGCCCGCCTCGGCAATCTCATCGGCCACGCGCCAGCCCTCACTCACGTGATGCAGCACGAGCTCAAATCCGAACTCGTCGCGCAGACGCAGCGCCGTCATGATGTCGTCATGGCGGTGCGTGTGAAAGTGCACAATGCGCTCGCCGTTGAGCACCTCCACCAGCCCTTCCATGCCCAGATCGCGGTCGGGCGGATCGTCGCTGTTGAGCTGATCACGGTAAGCTTCCGCCTCCAGAAAGAGCGCTCGGGCCTCAGCCGCAGATTTGGCGCGCGTGCCGGGGAACGGCCCGCTGTCGCGCTGCGGGGTGGTGCCGTTGGCCATCTTCATGCCGCCACAGATGTCCGAATCCTCGTAGCAGAGCAGCAAGTCGTCGATGGTCGAGCCATCACGCAGCTTTAGGTGGGTGGTCTGCCCGCTCATAAGGTGCCCCGACCCCGACAGCACATTCACAGCGGTAATGCCGCCGGCGCGGGCCCGCATGATTCCGGAGTTACGTACGTTGATGCCGTCGATGGTGCGCACGCCGGGATGCAAGGGCGACGAGCCATCGCCGCCCGACACGCCACCGATGTGCGAGTGCGTGTCGATTAGACCGGGCATAATGACCTGACCCGAGGCGTCGACCTCGACCGCGCCGCTGGGCACGTCGACCGCACCTGCAGGGCCTACATCGAGAATCTCACCGTTTTGAATGACGAGCGCGCCGCTGTCGATGGCGTCGCCGCTCATGGTGTAGATCGTGGCGCCGCGAAACACGTGCGGATCGTCCTGGGCATGAGCGGTATCGGCCGCCCAAAGCCCCAAGACGCCGACGGCAATGAGCAGCGCCTGGCGTATCTGGTTGGATAGCATATGGGTGTGGGGTGTGTCGAACAGGGTGGAGAGGGGAAATGCGCTCCCGCATTAACAGATTTTGATTGCGGTACACGCGTCGCGTAAAGTAGGAAGCAGCCCTGAAAACTGCAATACACGACCGGCAATTGAAAGCGCTTCTGTTACCAAGTCCGTGGTGGTGCACATGGATCGCGCAGCAATCCACGTCCGGCAGTGCGCCATGAATTGCAGGAACGGAATGGCGGATTCAGCGGTACACACATATTGACATTCGGCGCTCAGCCTCTACCTATACAATAGGACCTGGAAGCGCTTTCAACAAGTCGTCGTCCTTCCTCACTGCTCTCCCGTTCTGCTATGTCTAAATCGACCACCGCTCCCGCGCCCGAATCGCCCACGACTGCACCAGATGATTTCCTGCCCATCCAGGGTACCGATTACGTCGAGTACTACGTGGGCAACGCCCGCCAGGCGGCGTTTCACTACGCGTATCTGTTTGGGTTCGATATCGTTGGCTACCGGGGGCCCGAGACGGGCTAT
Source organism: uncultured Rhodothermaceae bacterium (assembly GCA_913056335.1). Lineage (GTDB taxonomy): Bacteria > Bacteroidota > Rhodothermia > Rhodothermales > Salinibacteraceae > Longimonas. Next base: position 10,096 of record CAJXLX010000041.1, on the reverse strand, counting down.
CGGGAAGCCGCCAGCTATCTGCTCCAGCAGAATAAGATCCGCTTTGTGCTGACCACGGCGCTCTCGCCCGACTCGTTTATCGCCAAGCATGTGCATAAGCACGGTGATGGCGTGCGCGATATTGCGCTCTGGGTCGATGATGCGGCAAACGCCTACGAAGAAGCCACCTCGCGCGGCGCCGTGCCGGTGCACGAGCCCGAAACGCTCTCCGATGAGCATGGCTCGGTAGTGCGCTCCGCCATTGGCACCTACGGCGACACCATCCATTCCTTCATCGAGCGGGATGCGTACGACGGCCTCTTCCTACCGGGCTTCGAGCGGTGGGAGAACCCCGACTGGCAGCACCCAGGCTCGGTCGGACTCAAGTATGTAGACCACTGCGTGGGCAACGTCCATCGCGGCGACATGGACAAGTATGTGCAGTACTACGCCGACACGATGGGCTTCTACAATATGCTTCAGTTCACCGACAAGGACATCTCGACGGAGTATTCTGCGCTGATGTCGAAGGTGATGGCCAACGGAAACGAGCGCATCAAATTTCCGATCAACGAGCCTGCCGATGGCAAGAAAAAGAGCCAGATTGAGGAGTACCTGGAGTTCTACAACGGCGCGGGGGTGCAGCACGTAGCCATTGCCACGGACGACATCATTAGCACGGTCTCTGAGCTGCGCAAGCGCGGCGTGCAGTTCCTCGACATCCCCGACAACTACTACAACGAGGAGGTGCTCAGCGAGCGCGTGGGCGAGATCGACGAGCAGATCGATCAGCTACAGGCGCTTGACATTCTTGTTGATCGCGACCCGGAGGGCTACCTGCTTCAGATCTTCACCAAGCCGGTGCAAGATCGTCCCACCATGTTCTATGAGATCATTCAGCGTAAGGGCGCCCGCACGTTCGGCGAGGGCAACTTCAAGGCGCTCTTCGAGGCGATTGAGCGTGAGCAAGACCGCCGTGGCAACCTGTAGCGCTGCTTCGTGAATCCAAAATCCCCCAATCCAAAAACCAAAATCAATATGCCCCACTACACCCGCATGGGCGAGGTGCCCGACAAGCGCCACGTCCAGTTCCGTCGTCCCGATGGCGAGCTGTACACCGAAGAGGTCATTGGCGCGGAAGGCTTCAGCGGCATCTCATCGATTGCCTACCACATCCACCCGCCCACGCTGGTGGAGAAGGTGGATGACCCGGTCGACTACGGCATCACCTATGCCGACGACGACGCGCTGAAGCATCGCCATATTGAAGGCTTCAACCTGGAACCCGGCGGCGACTGGCTCTCGGGACGTACGTACATCATGGGCAACCAGGATGTACAGCTTGCGCTCTGTCGGCCTACCGACGCAATGGAGGGCTACTTCTACCGCAATGCCGCCGCCGATGAGCTGATTTATGTGCACGAGGGCGCCGGTACGCTCGAAACGCCGCTTGGCAATGTCGACTTCACCGATGGCGATTACGTGCATGTGCCGCGCACACTGGCCCACCGGTGGTCGTTTGAGGACGATGTGCAGCCGCGCCTCCTTGTGATCGAGTCCAACTCGGGCGTGCAGTTTCCGAGCAAGTACATGAACGAGTTCGGGCAGCTCCTGGAGCGCAGCCCCTTCCACGAGCGCGATGTGCGTCCCCCCACCGAAATGAACGTAGTCGACGAGGAAGGCCCATTCGAGCTGCGCATCAAGAAAGGGGGCAAGGTGCATTCGTACTGGATGCGCTACCACCCGTTCGACGTGGTCGGCTGGGATGGCTACATGTATCCGTATGCCATCTCCATCCACGACTTTGAGCCGATCACTGGGCGCATCCACCAGCCGCCGCCGGTACACCAGATGTTCGAGGCGCGCAACTTCGTCGTGTGTTCCTTTGTGCCGCGGCTGTTCGACTACCATCCGAAGTCGATTCCGGCGCCGTACAACCACTCGAATATTGACTCAGACGAGGTGCTGTTTTACGCTGAGGGCGACTTCATGAGCCGCAAAGGAATCTCGCGCGGGTCGTTCTCGCTACATCCGGGCGGCATTCCGCATGGACCGCACCCCGGCTCTACCGAGGCCTCTATCGGCAAGGAAGGCACCGAAGAGCTGGCGGTGATGGTCGACACGTTCCGCCCGCTCAAGCTCACGCAGGCCGCGCTTGACCTCGAAGACGCTGGCTACATGGATTCCTGGAAGCCCGGGCTGCACACCGGCGGCGATGGCCAAGCACGAAGCGAGGCGCCTGCTCAGCCGTAACCTGTCGTCTTCCTGTCGGATCTGAACCGTACGAGGCGTCTGGACTCTGCTCCGGGCGTCTCTTTTTTGTTAGGTGCATATCAGGCGTTTTGGGGATGCGAAGACGCGGCGGCGATTGTTACGGCTCGTCTCATCTCCTGCACACAATGGATGTAAGCAATGCGCTGCAGTATCGCATAGAAACCTCCGCCCGTACGCTGCGGTACGCATCCTGCAATACGTAGATGTACACGATGCCTCCCCTTTGCCATGCAGATTGACATTACCGAGCGCGCAAAGAATCAGCTTCGCACTGTAGCCGCTGAAGAAGCCGTATCCATTGCGGACACATACCTGCGCATCGCGGTCGTGCCTGGCGGATGCTCCGGACTCACCTACGATCTGGGCTGGGACACCACCCTGCAAGACACCGACGCGGTGCACCAGGTGAATGGCGACCTCACTGTCATTGCCGATCAGCGCAGCGCGCTCTACCTTGACGGCTCCGAGCTCGACTTTACCGACGGCCTTGATGGCGACGGCTTTCACTTCATGAATCCACAAGCCTCGCGCACCTGCGCCTGTGGCGAGTCGTTCGGCGTGTAGCACATTGCACCTCGCACACTCTGGAAAAGACTGTTGGATAGCTCTTCTGCCATGACAACGTCTCTCCCTGACTCGGATGCTTCGAATAAACGCTCCTCTTCGGCCCTATCGGCGCTGGCTGGTGGTGTCGGCGCAGGCGTAGGCAGCGGTGTCGTGATGCCTTTTGCGCTGAGCCCTGCCGCCAGCATATTCGTAGCTGCCTCCTGCGGGGGCCTTGTTGCCCTTGGAACGTACTACAGCCTTCTGGCGGTGCTCAACGGGTAGCTCTTCTGCCTGCCCGCGTGGCCCCATTGCTGCGCCATCAGTACAATGTCGTTGACAGTGTAACGCCGAACCGCCACGAGGTCATGTCTCGGCGCGCATTCTGGGCCCGCTGCCACGACTCCGAGTCGCGGAATGCGCTGCTTACCTTCCAGCCCGCAAACACACCCGGCGTAACCACCGGCAGTCCGGTAATGTGAATGGTAGCAGCCAGGTCGTGCTGGCTCTTTTCGCCGTAGCCCCCGCGTCCGGTCAGGTTCGCATGGCCGGTGAATCCCAGCCCGGTCGTAAACGTGTCGCCTTCGTACCAGAGCACCGTGCTATACTGCGCAAACAGATCGCGGTCGACCTGTGGCATACCGGGTGCGCGGGCGGCAGCGGTAGAGTGCGCGTAGAAGCCGCCTGCCCGCAGACGCAGACTCAGCTGGCGCGAGAGGGCCAGGCGTGCGTTTCCAGCCAGCGTTAGCATTCCTCCCTCAGGCAGAAACGCGCCCGGACGTCCCACCTCAGCATGTTGGCCCAGCACAGTCGTCGATGTGTTTTCGGCAACGGGGATGCGCCCGCCCACCTCAATCATCAGCGGCGACCGGTCGGGAGCCAGTGCCAGCCCCACGCACGGATTCCCAAGCTTCGTATCCGCCCCAGGGCGCATCTCGTTAGTGCGGAAGTACGCCACCGGCACCTCGGCCACCAGCTCCGTTCCAGCCGTAAGCGATACGGTGCCCGTAATGAAGTATCCCCCCGACAGCCCCTCAATATTGCGAATGTCGGGCTGCACCCCTTCAACGGCGAACTGCATGGGCTGATATGGGGGCAGCCACAGTTGTTGGGCCGTTGTTTGCTGCGGTGCAGCAGCGAGCGCTCCCACCACAAGCAACAGGCCCCACAAACGGCCCCAGGAAAACCAGGATGTCCAGGAAAGACGTGTCATGCGCACAGATGATACCGGTGAGCGGGTTTGCTTTCATTAGATGGATAATAGAACGCAGTGACCAAGCGGATGCAAATTTCGTCTGCGCTCGGATGCGAAAGTCGTTAGAACTCCATACATTACGTAGCGTGTACCTGCACATGCTCCTGCTCATAACTGCTGCTGCCTGTTATGCCGTCTACCCAGCCTATGTCCTCGCTGACCACGGCCCCGTTTTCGGTGCGCCGCCGGCAGATCGAAGCGCTTCGCGACCAGTTTACCGGACGCACCACCTCGTATCCCCGGGCCGATGGCACCACCGGCCCGCGCACCTACCTGGATAGCGCGGCCTCTAACCTGCGCTTTCGGGGCGCCGCGGCTGTCGTTGAGGCGGCCATGCAGCACTATGCCAACACCCACTCGCACCTGCACCACGGGGCGCGCATTATGACCGAGGCGTATGCGCAGGCTCACGATGCTGTGCTGCAGTTTGTAGGGGCCCCCGCCGACTACACTGCTATTTTCTGCGGCACCGGCGTTACGGGTGGCCTCAACCGCATGGCACGCGTACTCGCTGCCCAGCGTCCTGAGCGCGACGTGGCTATTACCACGCTCATGGAGCACCATGCCAATGACCTCCCACACCGCAAACACCTGCGCAAGGTCGTTCATGTGCCGCTTCAGGTGGATCCCGATGGCAATGCTGGGCGCGTTGACATGACCGCGCTCCGAGCGGCCATCCACGAGTACGGCGACCGGCTCAACTACGTAGCAGTGACGGCGGCCTCCAATGTCACAGGCATCGCAAATCCGGTACACGCTATTGCCGACGCCGCACACGACGTAGGAGCCCTCTGCGTGGTCGACGCCGCACAGTCAGCGGCCCACCGTCCCATCCGCATCGCGGGCGACGAGCCCGGCGAAGCGCTCGATGTGGTCTGCCTAAGCGGGCATAAGATCTATGCGCCGGGCAGTCCGGGTGTGATTGTGGCACGTAAGGATTTGTTTGACAACCACGAGCCTGAGGTGGTCGGCGGTGGCATTGTTGAGTTTGTAGATGCACAGCGCTACGACGTCACCAGCGCGCTTCCCGACCGCGAGGAGGCGGGCACACCGAACCTACCCGGATCGTTGCTCCTGGGCGCTACCCTGCGCATCCTACAACGCGTGGGCATGGATGCGATTGAGGCGGATGAGCAGGCGCTTACGCAGTACGCCATGAGTGCGCTCAACGAAATCGACGGCCTTACCATCTATGGGTCTCATCGGTTGGAGGTAGCTGAGCGCATCGGCGTGATTACGCTGAACCTGAACGACCTGCCGCACGGGCTCGTCACCGCAGCGCTGAACGACTACTTCGGCATTGCCGTGCGCAACGAATGCTTCTGCGCACAGCCGTTTGTGCGGCAGCTGCTGGGCATTGCCGACGAGCAGGGCGTCGCGCCCACGTCCTGCACGGACACGTGTGGCCCGCGCACCCAGCCGGGCATGGTGCGCCTCTCGTTTGGTCTCTACAACACCCGCGCCGATGTCGACACCGCCGTCACCGCCCTGCGCGACCTGGCCGCCCGCCCCGACTGGTACCGCAAGCGGTATCGCCCGGTGGATGACGGCAGCGGCGACTGGGTGCATACCACCTTCCAGGCGCCCGCCAGCGATACCTTCGACCTGAATGCTGCCGCCGACCAGTGGCTGGCTACCCATGCTCCGGTACCCGACACTGCCGATGCGTAGTCGCCGATGCGTAGTCGCCGATGCGTAGTCGCCGATGCGTAATCCCCTTTTCTGATCCCCGTGCCTTCCATGAACACGTTGCTCGCCCTCGAAACCGCCGACACCGCCTGTGGCGTGGCGGTCTGGCATAACGACGCCTGTCGTGCTGCTGCGCACATCCACCGCCCGCGTGTGCATGCCGCGCGCCTCACGCCCCTCATCCAAGAAACGCTGGCTCATGCCGACCTATCAGCCGATCAGGTGGATGCGGTGGCGGTATCGGCTGGACCGGGGTCGTACACTGGGCTCCGGATTGGTATGAGTACAGCCAAAGGGTTTGCAATGGCGCAGAATCTGCCGCTCATTCCAGTGCCCACACTCGAAGCCGCAGCGTATGCCCTTGCGCCGTGGGCATCTCCTGGCGACCTCGTGGTACCTACGATCGATGCACGCCGCAATGACGTGTTTGCCGCCGCCTACCTGCGTACAGCTGGAAGCTGGTCGCCGCTCGTAGACGCAGGCCCCTACGATATTGCGGCGCTTGCCAATGCGGTGTGGGACGCCACCGCCGGCGAAGGCATCATCTGGTGCACCGGTCCCGGTGCTGAGAAGGCCGCTGCGCCACTTCGCAGTCACGATGCTGCGCAGCCGGTTGCCCCCAAGATCCATGTTGTACCGGCTTCACACCGGGCCCTTTCCGCCCGGCATGTAGCTCAACGCGGATGGACCCTTGCGCATGAAGGCGTCCGTGCAGATGCGCGCACGGTGGAACCGGCGTATCTGAAAGCCTTTCACGGCACACCATCCGCTAAATCGGTATAAATCCAGACCCGTGCGGTAGACAGCGTCCGTCATAGGTTGTATACTGCTCTCAACTTGTGTTCACTCATTGACTCTCTGTTGGCATGGCGTGGTTCCACCGCAAGAAAGCAGGCATTCTTACGAAGCGCGACGACCAAAACGAGGTGCCCGAAGGACAATGGGTGAAGTGCCCCAAGACGGATGAGATCGTAAACCGCCGTGAGGTCGAAGACAACCTGCTTGTCTTTCCGGGGTCTGGCTATCACTTCGGGATGAGCAGCCATCGCTACTTCGACCTGCTCTTCGACGACGACTCATTCACCTTTCACGACACGGACCTGTACTCCACCGACGTTCTTGACTTTGAAGACCGCAAGCCGTACTCGCAACGGTTGGAGGACGCGCAGAACAAGACCTCACAGAATGAAGCTGTGCAGTCTGCTACGGGTCCGGTGGGCGGGCACATGACCTCCATCGCCGCTATGGACTTCTCGTTTATCGGTGGCTCGATGGGGTCGGTGGTTGGCGAGATCATTGCGCGAGCGATCAAACGGGCGTATACCAACGGCTACCCGCTTATCACGATTACCCAGAGCGGTGGGGCCCGCATGATGGAGGGCGCACTCAGTCTCATGCAGATGGCGAAGACCAGCGCCCATCTAACACGGTTGGAGGACGCCGGCCTGCCGTTCATCTCAATTCTTACCCACCCGACTACGGGCGGCGTGACGGCGTCGTTTGCGATGCTTGGCGACATTCACATTGCCGAGCCTGAGGCACTTATTGGCTTCGCAGGGCCTCGCGTCATCCGTGAAACCATCGGCTCTGATCTCCCCGAAGGCTTTCAGCGCTCCGAGTTTTTGCTGGAGCATGGCTTTGTAGATATGGTCGTGGATCGGCGACAACTGCAGCGACGCATTATTACGCTGCTGGATCTGCTCATGGAAGACAACGCGTAGGGCTATGGATGGCGACTCGTTGCACCTGCTTGGCTGCCTAATAGGACGGACAAGCTGCTAGGACGGGCAAGCTACGCCTCCACGATGCGTTACGAAGAACGCTTTTGCGGACGCCGGGCGGTGTCAACCACAACAGCCGAGAGCGGCACGGTCGCCGAATCACCCTGAGCAGGTGGTGGGGACGGGTCGTCGTTATTTGGCGGTGGATTGCCTCCTGTATCTGTCCCACTGGATCCCCCCTCTCCCATGCTAAGCAGTACGGGTGCCAGAATGCACGCCAGAACCAGTGTAGGAATCACGACAAAGGCCAGAACCGTCATAGCAGAGTACCGCCGCTTTTTATATGAGTGTTAAATAATACACATGGAAGAATACGTTTTGCGGTGTGCTGCGTTCGAAAATCACATAGCCTCGTCCTACATTGTTACGACCTTCGTTTCCGCTTTCTTGATCTTCTGTTATGTCTTCGTCTACGCCATCGCCATCTTCACCCACCGAGTGGGTCGAGCAAGCCGCTGAGCACACTGAGGCGGCACTTGAATACATGCGTCAGTTTGGGGTGGAGCCTGAGGGGCATATTCGCCCGTTTCTGCCGCCTGATACGCGCCAGGACCACATTGACCGCATCCCCTACACCCATGACGTGCGCCAACGCGTCGTCTATAAAACCGAGCCCGGCGAGTTCTCGGCGCGCTGTCCGTTCTCGGGTCTTCCTGACTTTGGTACGGTGGAAGTCGCGTACGTACCTGGCGATTGGATTCTGGAGCTCAAGAGCCTCAAGTACTACTTTATGTCATGGCGTGATATCGGCGCTGCTCAGGAGGACATTACCGCCCTGCTCTTTGAAGACCTGATGGCTGAGCTTGAGAATCCAGCACACCTTACCATTACAACCGAGTACAATGTGCGGGGCGGTATCAACACCACCTGTATGGTAGACAGCACCAATCAGTAACGGGCACGCCTTCTGTGCTTCTCCAGTACGTCTTCCAAATAGCAAAAGCGCCGTCCAGCAACATGCTGGACGGCGCTTTTTCGTATCTTCGATCCTACAAGTTCAGCGTTCGAACTGGCTAGTTCAGCTCAAACATGACCGGCAGTGACATCTGCACACGCACAGCACGGTTACGCTGTTTACCCGGCGTGAACTTCATCTGGCTCACAACGCGAATGGCTTCCTCGGCCAGCGAACTGTGAGGCGAGGTCAGGGCTCGCGGATTCGTCACGTTCCCATTCTCGTCCACAACGAACTGCACGACAACGCGGCCTTCAATACCCGCACGACGGGCAAAGTCAGGGTACTCCAGCTCGTCGTAAAGCGCCTGCATCCCACCCTGAAGTTCGGGGCTTTCTTCAACAGCAATGAAGATTTCCTGCTCTTCCTCTTCTTCCTCTTCCGGGGCAGGAGGCGGTCCAGTATCAAGTTCTTGATCAAGGTCGAGGCTCGAATCCCAGTCAATGTCCTGGTCTTCGATCACCTCATCATCGGGCACCTCACGCGGAACAGGCGGACGCGGCGGCGGAGGCGGTGTGGTCTCTTGCTCAGTCTGCTGGATTTCCTCCATCTCAACCACATCCTGCTCTTCGAGCTGGACCTGGAAGTCGCCGCGCGAGTCGTAGCTGACGTTGAATGCGGTAAGCAATATAACCAGTGCCACCACCATGCCTACTTGAATGTAGAGCATGTAGTCGCGCCGTAGGTCTGCACCGGGCTTTTTGCGGGAAGCCATAAGAGTCTGTGCGTGTTCGACAATAAAAGGGATGAACAGCGAAGGGCAGATGCCCTATAATATCTTCACGTAGACGCTACGAATTTGTATTCTTGATGTTTCAGCGCTCCAGCGGTAACCGACCGCCTTGTATGGCAAAGCAGTCTACTGATCGGTCCATTAAACACGCATGGGTTGAGAGCAACCTGCATCGACATCTCTCGTAAAGATGGACGCACTTGCATGTTACCCGCTCTGCATCGCGCGTCACTCTGACCACCCTATATGTCATGTCCGATTCATCGCGCACCACGCTGGTCGATACGCTAAAGCGCCTCGATCAGCATCTCGATAAGCTGCCCGGCTCGCTGACGGGACGCGTACGAAAGCACCTTACGGAACTACGCACGCTGCTTTTAGAGAAACGCCCGGCGCGCCTTGCACTGGTCGGACGCCGAGGCAGTGGGAAATCGTCGCTGATCAACGCGCTTTTTGGCGAGGAGGTCGCCGCTGTGGGGCACGAAACGGCCCAGACTGGCGCGGCGCAATGGTATACGTACGAAAGCGATCTGGGAGCGCTGGAGATTCTCGACACCCGCGGCTTGCAGGAGGGCTCAAACCCTACCGAAGACGACACCGCGGACAGCCCCGAAGCTTCTATCCAGGCGGCCCTTTCTGATACCGCACCCGATGTGCTGCTCTTCCTCATTAAAGCGCAAGAGGTGGATGCTGCGATTGATGGCGACCTGGAGGCGCTCTCATCCATTGCGGCCCACGTTAAACAGATGCATGGTCATCGCCCTCCGATCGTGGGCGTGGTGACCCACTGCGACCTGCTCGAACCGCAGTATGTGCGTCTGCATCAGCCCGAGGACGAAGACCGCGACGAACTTCAGGAAAAACAGGAACGGGGGGAGGCCGTGCAG
>CAJXLX010000040.1 GCA_913056335.1 uncultured Rhodothermaceae bacterium | reverse complement strand
GCCCCGGTTCCTACATGATAGCGTGGGGACCGGGCGGGGGTCTGCGAGAGCCGGTGGCGCGGGCACGGCGTGTGGCTTTCCCCTGGACCTACCCGAGTGGGACTGTGCTACGCGTTGCGGGTGGAAGCGACTTGCTCGTCGAAGCGGCGCAGCACGGCGGGCAGGTCGTTGGGCGTATCGAGCACGGTGTGGGCGCCGGCATCGTCGAGCACGCTGGCATGTTCGTTGGCATTGAGGTAGGGCGGCACCACGCCAATCGCCCACATGTTGGCTGCACGGGCCGCTTTCATATCGTCGACCGAGTCGCCCACGTAGGCAGCCTCGCTGGCATCCACGTCGCGCCCTACGGCGGCAAGCATGGTAAGCGTATGGTTGAGCGGGAATGGATCGGGCTTGGTGCGATCGCCTTGCTTTTCTTTGCCGAGCACGATGGGGAAGTACGACGACCAGCCCATGTGCTCGATGGTCCACTCGGCTTCCTCTTGCGGCCGACCGGTGACCACGCCCAAAAGCAGATCCTCGTCACGCAGCGTATCGAGCGTCGCCATGTCGATGAGCGGCGACTCGTCGCTGATGAGGCCGTTCCAGTCGTTGCCACGATAGCGACGCTGAAACTCTTCGATGACCCGGCTGAGCGGCACCTCCATAGCCGTGTCGGTGATGATAGAGTGCGTCAGCTTCCAGTCGTCGTTGAAGCCGCCGTGGTTTTTGTAGCGCTGTACATCTTTCGGGCTAATCTGGCGCCCGGTGAAGTGCTCTACCGTTTCGATAATGGCACGGCGATACGAGGTAGATACGTCTACCAGCACGCCATCCATGTCGAATAGCAGCACCTGAAGGGGCGAAGACGAAGGCATACGACAGCGGGTTGATGAGGGAAGAGGGTGCGGGTGCAGAGCACGATCCCATAAGCCAATGGGCCTACAGGGTCAATCGATATGCACACCAACAGGCGTGTACAGTTCCCAGCTGTATGCCGCTGGGCCCCACGGGAGCAGCCGCGCCCTGGACGGCAGGGGCTTGCGCTTTCGGTCAGGACGGCCCCTCTGATGGGGCGGCTCTGCTATGCCCGTGGCCTACTCGGTATCTGTTTCGACGTCTGATCCGGTATCGATACGCTGCAGCAGTTCATTGACCATGCGCTGTAGCTGCGGATCTTCGCCCTGAGCGCGGGCATCGGGCGGATTGCTCACCGATATGGTGGGCGTGGCGGGGCCCAGCTCCATGTTCTGGTCGGTTTCGCGTACGTACCAGGCGCGGAACGGCATGCGCACAAACGAACCGTTCAAAAAGCCCACGCCGCCGGTAGAGATGACCGCGCCAAAGGTGGGCGTGCCCACCACCGGGCCGCGGTCGAGCGATTTGAAGGCGTGGGCGAAGATTTCGGCGTTGGAGTAGCTGTTCTGGTTGATGAGCGTGCCCGCGGGTTTCGTCCATGCGGGATACGGCAGGCGCTCCCCAAACGGATAATGGTCGCGGAACGCCGTATGGTTGGCCTCCAGGTCGTCGGTGGCGCCGCGCGGAATGGTGTAGGCATGCTGCTGCACGTTGAGCGTCGTCATCAGGTAGTCGGTCGTCCAGCCCCCGCCGTTGTAGCGCACGTCAATGATGAGGCCGCCCTTGCCGTTGCCACTGGCAAAAAGCTCGCGCTCGAAGCGCTCAAAGCTCGACCAGTTCATGCCTTGCACGTGCAGGTAGCCAAGGCGCCCGTCGGAGTATTCGCGGGCGAGGTCATCCCGCGTATCCACCCACTCCTGGTAGAGCTCGCTGCGTAGACTTTCGGTGGGGCGGATGCGCAGGGTGCGCGTCTCGCCGTCGGCGCGTTGCACATCGAGAAGCACCAGCTCGTTGACGGTGTCGTTGAGCAGGCGCGTAGGATTGGTCGTGGCGTTGAGGGCCGTGCCATCGATGGCGGTAACAACGTCTCCTACATTCAGACGGCTTATCGCGCGGTCGGCTGGACTGTCGGGCACCACACGGGTCACCTCCAGCCCATTGTCGGCGGGGGCCCATTCCACGCCCAGCAGGCCCGTCTGCTCGGGCTGGGTGTCGGCGCGGTCGGGGCCGTAGAAGCCCATGTGGCTGGCGTTGAGCTCGCCCAGCATCAGGTTCACCATGTAGCGGAAGTCGTTGGAAGTGGAGGCGCGCAAGGCCCACGGGCGGTACCGCTCCACGAGCGCATCCCAGTTGGCGCCATGAAAATTGGGATCGTAGAAGCCGTCTTCCATCGCACGCGTCATGGCGTCGAAGACCTGGGCGCGCTCAGCGGCATAGTCGATCTGCATGCGCGCCCGGAACGGCAGGCGCTCTACACTGCCGCCTTCAACGGCAATGCGAGCGAGCTGGCCACTGGAATGGGCGAAGAAGAGATGGCTCTGTGCCGGCCCCAGCCGTACGCTGTACGGACCGAGGTCGCTTTCCGTGAGCGCTTCTCGCTCGCTGCCATCCCACTGAATGTGGTAGAGGTCGGTGGAGGGGTCGGAGGTGGTGGTGCGCCCGCCGCGCCCGGCTACGTAGAAGAAGGTGTCGCCGTCTGCACTAATGGCCGGATTTGCCTCGTTAGCAGGTTCATTTGTAACACGCTCCAGGCGCTCATGAATGTCGGCGATGTCGATCTTGACCGGCGTGGGCGGGGCGTCGTCTTCGCTTTCCTCGTCATCGGAGTTCTCTTCCTCGGATTCGTCGTTTTCGTCGTCGGGAGAAGGGCGCTGCGGGGCATCTTCGTCCCAGTCGTGCTGGGTTTTCTCCCAGTCGGCCTCGCGCAGCCACGCGAACCAGATGTCGTCGTTGCCGCCGCTGCGTCCGGAGACGAAGCCCAGCTTGCTGCCGTCGGGGCTCCACACCGGGCTGTGGTCGCGGCGCGGATGCTGGCTGACGTTGACGGGGTCCTGGCTGTTGTCGGCAGCATGGATGTAGACCTCATAGTTGTAGTCGAGGTCGGGCCGCGAGTAGGCAAGCCACTGGCTATCGGGGCTCCAGGCAACGCCGCTGGCTTCGTTCCAGCCCTCGTGCAGCACCCGTTCGTTGCTAAGCGTCTGGTCGTCGGTGAGCTCGGCCACCACAAGCGATTTGGCGCCATAGAAGGCGGCCCCGCGATGAAACGCCACCTGTTCACGGTTGGGCGCAAGCACCGGGCTCCGCTCGTCGGTGTTGGTGTCGGTGAGCGGTGTGATGTCGTACGCAAGAGCATTGAAGAGGTCGTCGGTCTCGGCATCGCCCGATGTGAGGCGGTAGAGGTCGTACGTACCGGCCCGATCGGAGGCGAAGAGTAGCGTGTTGTCGTCGAGCCACTGCACCTCGCGGTCGTTGGCGGGATGGGTGGTAAGCTGCACCGTGTGGTTGCTTTCGTCGTCGTTGCGCGTCAGGAAGAGCTGCCCGCGCGCCGCGAAGGCGAGGTAGTCCTCGTTGGGCGACACCGCCATGTCGCCCGCCCCACGTGTCATGGTTTCGCGCTCGGTGGGGGCAAAGCGATCGTCTTCGGCGACCTGGATCGCAAGGCGTTCGGGTGCCGTGTCGGTCTCAGGGCGCATCACGTAGATGTCCGTGTGCCGTTCAAATGCAAGCACCGCACCATCGGCACTGGCCGACAGGTGGCGCACGCCGATGCCGTCGTTGTACGTAGTGACGGCGCTGATGTCTTGCGGCGTGCCGTTCTCCGCAAGCTCCATGCGATGCACATTGTAGGTGCCGTTCCGCTCGCTAATAAAGTGCAGCGTGCGCGGGCCAGTCCACACCGCATGATGGTCGTTGCCGTTGAAGGTGGTGAGCTGCGTGTAGGATTCGTCTTCCGTGTCGTAAAGCCAGAGCTGCTTGGCAGCCGGGCCACGGTAGCGTTTGCGTGTGGTGCGATTGCTGCCGCGCTCAAATGCGATAAAGCGCTCATCGGGCGACATGACGGGCGTATATCCGAGGGCATCCAGATGGCGCTGGGGCAGCCCGCCTTCGGCATCCACCCGGTGGATTTCGGACTCGCGCTCCACCTGCGCATAGGCGCGCCGTGTGGTAAACAGCAGATCGCCGGTCGGGGCCCACTGACTCAGGGCATCGGTACCCGAGTAGAACGTGCGGCGCACCGGACGGCTGCCTTCGGCGCGCATCACGTACAGGTCATCGCCGCCGTAGCGATCGCTGCTGAACGCGAGTTGGGCGCCGTCGGGACTCCAGGTCGGGTTGGATTCGTAGGCCTCGTGCACCGTCAGGCGGCTGGCGCGTCCGCCCGAGGCGGGCACGCTCCACACGTCGCCCTGAAACGAGAAGGCAACGGTGGTGCCATTGGGATGCACAGCAGGGTGCCGCACGAGGGGCGCGCGGCTCGTGTCGGCTGTGTCGGCAGCGTTGTCTTGGGCGTGTGCCGTAGCTACAAGGCCCAATGCCAGGCAGGCGTAAAGCGCGGGTCGGATCCAGGAAAGCATGCGCAAAAGGCGGTCTGTATGTGATAGAAGCATACATATATTATGTGCCGCTGCGTCCATTCGCAATGGCGCGGCGTGCTGTTGATATGGATGTATGCGTGCTGTTACGGGTAGCTGTGCGCTGGGTCTATCGTTTTACGCCTGATATACTGAATCCAAGTTGCGGGATATACCACCGACCCTCCATATCTGGCATACCGTAGGTCCTTTCTACCGCCAAGGTAAGAGTCTTTTACATCCTGCTCTGTCGGACTGGGCGTTAGGACAGGGTCATACTTGTCTGTGTGTATAAATTACCGATTTGTATGTCGGGCCTGTATCATAGGTCCTAAAAAGGCCACCTGTTGGCTGTAGGGGCAGGGTTTTTCGTGCATGATCGATTTGTGCAAAACCAGAGTCGATTTGTGCAAAGAGAAAATAACCCGGTTTGTGGCATAGATTGCCCGATTTGTGCAAGCCAACGGCATATCTGACCCATATCCTATGGAGCATATCGTCAGGCTGCCCATCGCTTGATGGGATCCCCCTTCAGTAGTGTGCACGCTGTTGTCAAGCCGACTGCTGCTGATGCTTCGCACAGGTTTGGTCCGCATCGGCTTTTGCGTTGGGCAAAGCTGCGTGCAGAGACGTCCACGGCATGGCCAAGAAGCCATCGTGCTACATACGTACTTGAATCTCAATGCACCGACCGTGCCACGTGCCTACGTCTTCCTCTATTGCTACCGAACATGCTGGACGGATTCTCTTGGTTGATCGCAGTGACGACCTGCGTTACTTCATACGAATCTGTTTAGAATCGGTGGGATGTTCCTCGGAGACAGTGGACCACGCACGTACCGGTGTTGAGGCGGTGCGGCTCCTGAATCGGTCACACCGACTGGCTATTGTGGGCGCTGTTGCAGCCGGGCACGAGCCGCTGATGGCAAGCATACGCTCTGGGCGCAAGCAGCATGGGTTGCATGTGCTCAAGCTTTACGCCTGGGGGACGCCGCCCCCTTGGTGCGACGTGGCCCTTCAGCATCCGTTTACCGCATCCGATATGGAGGAGGCGCTCGATGTGCTCCTTGCTCCCGAGTGATATCTAACTCCAACATCCTGACACATGATGTCATCCGATACGCCCTTCATTGACATGCTGCCTATGATTGCCTCCCGTTCTCGTCCTGTGTTTGTTCGCTGCGTGCGGGGGCTTCACCTGGCGGCAGCCTTGCTACTGATGGCCCTTCTAAGTCTCACAAGTGGCCCTACCGCCTCCGCCCAAACCGGGCCGGGCGGGGTGGGCACGGACGATGGATCCTCTGACTTGCAGCTCTGGATTCGCGCTGATGAGCTTTCAGGCTTCTCAGATGGCGACCTCATTAACATGTGGCCCGATGCATCGGGATACAACCACGATGCCACGCAGAGCAACACCGATCGTCAGCCCATTTATCGCAGCAGCGGACGCAATGGGCGTCCCACCGCCGAGTTTGGCGGGCCCAACAGCGACAACGGATCGTTCACGGCAGCAGATGCTGATGAGATGGAAGGGACGCTATCATCGCTTACCAGCGGACCCGCCACGTACTTCGCAGTTGGAAACAACGTTGCCGTATCGCCCGACGATGGCGGGCAAGGCGAGGCCGGTAATCGTGGTCGTCGTGCGCTCGCGGCGTTCTGGAATGACAACACTGACGACACCGACAACTGGCTCTGGGTCGAAGATACCGAGATCAACTTCTATGACGGGAGTACGCAAATTCGAGGCGGAAGCATCTCGGAAGGCGAATTCGTGCTGTACGATGTGACACACGAGGGCAACACCATTGATGGGCGACTATTCGGAGACCAAGTCATTGATGAGACAAACGCAGCGTCAAGTGGAACGCGCAACACCTATCAGCTTGGCAATGATCGCACCCGTGGCGATAACCTGGATGGTAACCTGGCAGAGGTTATCTTTTTCGACCGCATACTGAATGAGGCCGAGCGTCTTATCGTCCAGAACTATCTCTCCTCGAAGTATGACATCTCGTTCACGACCGCATCGAACGACAAGTACGCGTACGACGCGGCCTACAGCTACGACGTCGCGGGTATCGGGGAGGCGACGGATGGGTCAACTCAGCTGGCATCCAGCAGCAGCATCATTGAGTTCAGCACTACCAGCTTCTCCGCAAACGATCAATACGTGTTTACCGGGCACGACAATGCCGATGCATCGGCGTTCGGATTCGAGTCAACAGAGCCGGTCAACGGGCTAACGTCAAACGTTGAACGCATGGCCCGAGAGTGGCGCGCCGACCTGAGTGGTACCTCTTCTAAAACGGTCACTGTGTCGATCGATGGAAGTGACTTACCCGCAAAATCCACCTCAAGCTCTGAGTATCTGCTCTTTGTCGACAGCGGGGACGCGTTTTCCAATCCTGCTACATACACCCTCGTAGATAACGGCTCCGGAACGTTCGAGGCCGACATAACGCTTGCTGATGGCGATTATATTACCGTAGGCGCAGGCCAGCGGATCGTTGCTTTCTCGCCGACAACAGCCAGCGCATTTGAAAACACGACGGCCTCCCCCAATGGCTCGTTTACCGTAGAGCTGAACCTCCCGTACAGCAGCGCATCGGGGACCGATGTGGACGTTGCATTTACTGATTCAGGGACGGGAACCTACCCGGCCAGTTCTGCCGACTACAGCGTGGATACGGCAAGTCCGGTAACGATTCCTGCGGGAAGCGAGACAGCGTCTGTTGACATCACACTCGATAACGACGGCGATTTCGAGCAGACCGAAACGTTCGAAGTGACGCTGGAAGCGTCCGGTACAACCAATGCCAGTCTGGGAGCAGCAAGCACAGCGACGTTCTCGATTCTTGATGACGATGACCCGCGCAAACTAAGCTTTGCAACCCCTTCGGTTTCTCAGCCAGAGGGGAATGGAGGCGGAACGCGAACTGAGACTTTCACTGTGGAGATGCCGCCATCTGAAGAAGCGGCTACCACAGCCCCGCTTACCACAGTTGACTTCGAAATAACCGGAGCCAGTACCGCGACAGTTGGAGATGACATCACGATTGTCGACGAGTCAGACCCGGGTAGCGGAGCGGAATACCAGGAGCGTCTCTCTGCAACCACGGGGCGTATCCACTTCTCCAGTGCAAGCAACACAACAGCGGCTGATCTGAAGCTGGAGATCAGCGAGGATGATATTAGTGAAGACGACGAAGATGTCGTCATCCAGCTTTTCAATCCGGTAAGCAGTGCACTGGCACTGCCGGCTTCTTCCGAATCCACAGAACTCACTTTCACCCTCACCAACGACGATAATGCCCCGACGGTGCAGTTTGCCACAGGGGCAAGCCAGGGCAATGAAAGCACGAATGGCACCATTGACGTGACCCTTTCAGAAACCGCTGGAAATACGGTATCGGTTGATTTCGTGCTGGATAGCGGGGCGAGCACGGCAACAGATGGAAGTGACTTCGACCTGCTGCCAAGTGGAGGCACCATTACCTTTGATCCCGGAAGCGTCAGCGCGTCCATCACCGTCGATGCGATTGACGACAGTCAGCCCGAGTTCTCTGAAGATGTGGTCATCGATCTACAGTCTCCATCCAACGCAACGCTTGGCACCCAACAGAGCCACACATACACCATCCTCGACAACGACGACCCGATTGGCTCCACAGGACCTGGAGGCGTGGGGCGTACCGATGGCACGGGAGCCCTCGTCTTGTGGATGAATGCCGATAACATCACAGGGCTCAACGATAATGACCCGGTGGAGACATGGCTTGATGCCTCGGGATATGGAAACGACGCATCGCAATCAAGTCCAGCCGCCCGCCCCGTGTATAAAAGCAGTGGGCGCAACGGCATCCCTACCGTTGAGTTTGGCGGGCCTGACTCAGGCACGTTCGACGCCACCGCGGACGTGATGTCCGGCAGCATCAATCCCTCCTCAGACAACGTAGTGACCTACTTTGCGGCGGGGAATAATGATGCGATGACCGCCCCAGGAAGTGGAAATGGGGGGAGCGATGATCGGCGCGCGCTTGCTGCATTTGAAGGGGCGAGCGCTGCGGGATGGCTGTTTGCTGTTCAGGATGACAACGTCCGGTTCTACGATGGAAGTACGGTTCTGAACGGAAGTAGTAGCATTTCGGGAGGCGAGTTTGTGGTGTTTGACGTAGAACACAGCGGCAGCAATGTCGATGGGCAACTTAATGGGAGTTCTGCCATCAGTTCGAGTAGCGCTGATCCCAGTGGATCAATTAGTGACTATCTGCTCGGCGATGATTTCACTGGAGGCGATAACCTTGACGGCAATCTCGGAGATGTGATCGTCTTCGACGCGGTGCTCAACACCACCCAGCGCACCATCGTCCAGAACTACCTCTCCGCAAAGTACGACGTCGCGCTAACGGGAACGGATATCTACGAAGGCGACACAAATGGCAACGGCGACTATGACCTCGGGGTCTTCGGCGTCGGGCAAGAGTCGACAAGCGATTTCCACCCCGCGGCCGAAACCGATGGGCTGCGCTTTGAGGTGCAGTCCGGTGGGCTCACCGACGGCGACTATCTGCTGGCCGGATACAGTGAGCCCGATAACCAGGTCAACAGCAGCGATATTGGGGGCGTGAGCGGCCTGGAAGCGCGTATGGAGCGCGACTGGTTCTGGGATGGAAACGAAGGCAGCCCGACCGTGGATGTCACCTTCGACCTCTCCAAAGCGGGATTCCCCTCGGTACTCAACCCCGACGCCAGCGGCTACGTGCTGCTCTACCGCAGTGGGCAGACCGGAAACTGGAGCGACGTGTCTTCCTCAGCTACCGTTGATAACGTAGACCAGATCACGTTTGCAGGAGTCAGTGCCGGGACCAACGGCTACTACACGCTGGGCACGACCGACGCCGCCAACAGTCCCATTTCCGGCACCGCCATTACCATCACCGGCACCGCCGGAAACGAAGGGCTCGCCGCTGACGGGTCGCTGGGTGGCGATGCAGGCTGGCGCATGGTGGGTCCGCCGGTGAGTGGCACCAATGTCAATGTGGAAAACATTGTCTCCGATGTGCGCGATCCGTTCATCTTCAACCAGATCACGCAAGGCGACCAGCTCTTCCGGTGGGATGATGAAAACGGCCAGTGGGAGGTGCTGCGCAATGGCAGTGATCCCTTCGACAGCGGCCGCGGGCACATCCTCTTCCTGTTTGATGATGATGAGGGGCCGATCGACCCCACATTGACCATAGATGTTAATACGGGCACCGTACCGACTACGAACCAGACGGTGTCGGTCGACCAGGGGGCCCAGTGGCACCTGCTGGCAAATCCTTTCAACCAGGACTACGACCTGAACGCGCTGGAAAACAACAGCGGAACGGTGGTCTCGGGCGGAGGCACTGGATTTAATACAACAGTGCAGATCTGGGATGGCGGCTCCACCAGCGGGGAGCGCGGGTCGACGCAGGGATCCTACAAAATGATTGACATCGGCAGCGCTCCTGCCGAATTGGCCCCCACGGGCCGCTACATCTCGGCCTGGCAAGGCTTCTTTGTGGAGCGTACCAATCCGGGTTCGGGCGATACGGAGTTGACCTTCAACACCAGCGGGCGCGTCGGCGACGACAGCCGGGATATCGTCGGCTCCAATGCCGAAGGACCCGGCTCGGCCCTCTCGGCTCGGATGGCGTTCGCCCTAACCGTTGACGACGGCAGCGGCACGCAGATCGCTCGCGACGAAGCAGCGTCCATTAAGTGGCATGAGAACGCCACCGACGAATGGGACGCCTTCGACGCTACGAAGCTCACGCCCTTCTCCAGTTCGTACGCTACGATTGGCCCGGTCGGTACGGTGCGCGATGGTAGCACGGCTGTAAAAGCCCAGGAGAGCCAGCCGCTACCCGATGCGGAAGACCCATTCACTGTGTCTCTCGACCTGGAGATCAGTGGCAATGTCGCAGGCGATGCAACCTTACGTGCGGCACAGTGGCAGGGCATTCCTGACACCTGGGAGCTCACCTTGATTGACACCAAAGGCACCGCCGACTCCTCCGACGACGAGGCCGTAGCCTGGACCGACGGTGCTGAATACACCTTCATACTTGGCGACTCTGAGGCGAATGCGCAAGCCACCGCACGTGCTTCGGAAGGAGCGCGCACGGCTCCGCCGAGCCCAACGGCCCTCGAAGCCGAGCGCCCGGCATCAATGCAGCAGTACACACGGGCGAACTCCAGCATTGCAACGCCAGATGCTCAAGCACAGGCAAGTGGCGCCTCTTCCTCCAACGAGGGGTCGCCGCCTCGCTTTGTGCTGGAGGTGGACCCTGCCGGAGCCCCGCTGCCGGTCGAGCTGCAGGAGTTGACGGTGCAGCAGCGTGAGCAGCGCGCCCGTCTGCAGTGGACAACCGCCTCGGAGACCAACAACGCCGGGTTCTACGTGCAGACACAGGCGCTCTCAGAAGACAGCACAACCACCGCATCTGCCTGGACAGATCTTGGATTTGTAGAGGGCCGTGGCACGACCGATACGCCGCAGTCCTACCAGTTTGAGACCGACGAGATGGAGTACGGCGCACATGCCTTCCGGCTGCGTCAGGTGGATACCGATGGCACTGAGACCACCACCGAGCCGGTCACGGTGGAGGTGCAGCTCGATCAGACATACGCAATCGAGTCTCCATACCCCAACCCCTCGCGGCAGCAAGCCAGCCTGCCGGTAACGGTGCGCGAGACGCAACGTGTGCAGGTCATTCTCTACGACATGCTCGGGCGCCGCATTGCGACGGTGCACGATGGGGAAATGCGCGGGCAAGACACTCAGACAATTCGACTCAATACCGGCCAGCTGGCCAGTGGCACGTACTTCGTGCGGGTGCGTGGCGAGGGTTTCGTTGCCACCGAGCGCGTCACGGTTGTGCGCTGACCCCTCCGTTGGGTCCCCAAAATGCTAAATGTTTCCAACAACGGTCCGCAACAGGCCGACTTGACTCCTCTATGCACAAATTGCGCGACGCTGACATGCCATCGTCTCTATGGACAACACGGTTCGGACGCTCTCTGCTCGTGGGAGGGTTTATGCTACTGCTGCTCGCGCATGTGAGCGGGATGGTCTCTCCCGCTATGGCACAGTCGGCGTGGGGGCAGAGCGTGTGGGACGCTCCCGAAGAAGAGCAGGCAGTTTCTTCCTGGGGCGATCCGTTTGGCATGGAACAGCCTGCCGAGCACGGCGGCAGTAGCGGGTTTTCAGGGGGCGTACCGGAGTGGGCAGCTCCTCGCGAAACGCCGCCCGGCACGTGGAGTCCAGAGGTACGCCACCCATCAGAAGGAGGGCGAGGATATGATATCCCGCGTTGGGGCGGAGAATCAAATCAAGAAGTTGGCACCAATATGGAGCCGCCAGGGCTACCAAACACCCCGAACAAAGTCCCCATCGACGGCGGACTGGGACTGCTTCTGGCTGCGGGCGCGGGCTACGCAGTGCATCGCCTGCGGAAAAAGGAGGACGACACCGATACTGATGATATAGATGATGACGCGCCACTGCCGTAGGGGAACCAGCGCATGGCGCTGAACTGCGGTGCGCGGCACGGGTACGACACGGTGTCCACATTGCTTGTGCTGAACGGTCTCCCCTCATGCCCGAATCTCCCCCCGACGCGCTGCGCTTTCTGGATCCGGTGGCGGTGTCGCAGCTCGACTCGATGGAGCTGCGTGCCCGCCTCATTGTAGAGGGCTTCATGACGGGCCTGCACCGCAGCCCCTATCACGGCTTCTCGGTCGAGTTTGCCGAACATCGTCCGTATCACCCGGGCGACGAGCTGCGTCATGTCGACTGGAAGGTCTATGCCAAGACCGACCGCTACTACATCAAGCAGTACGAGGAGGAGACCAATCTGCGGCACTACGTGGTGCTCGACACCTCGGCCTCGATGCACTACAAAGGCGAGGCCGCGCTCTCGAAGCTCGAATACGGCGCCTATCTGGCCGCCGGACTGCATCACCTCATGCTGCGGCAGCGGGATGCGACCGGGCTGATGGCGTTCGACGAAACGGTGCACACGGTGCGTCCGCCAAGCGCAGCCCCGGCCCAACGTCAGACGCTCTTGCATACGCTCGATGCCCTGGTGCAACGCGACGCCACGGGCACCCAGACCAATGCGGCTACGGCGCTGAGCGAGGTGGCGGAGCGCATTGGACGACGCTCGCTGGTGGTGGTCATCACCGATCTGTTCGAGAACGTGGGGGCGCATGACGATCTGCTGCATGCGCTGCGTCGGCTGCGGCATCGGGGCCACGAGGTCATCGTTTTTCACGTCCTAAACAGTGCTACCGAGCGGCGCTTTCAGTTTCCCGATCGTCCGATGCTCTTTCGCGATATGGAGACGGGCGCCGAGCAGGCGGTGCATCCGGCGCAGTTGCGCGAGCACTACGAAGAGGCTGCCGAGCACTTTATGGAGCGATTTCGGCGGTCGTGTCTGGAGCACAACATCGACTTTGCTACGCTCGATACCGCGACCTCGTATCAAGAGGCGCTGCTTGCGTATCTCAACAAACGACAGCGCTTGGCGTAGGTGTTGCCAACGGTTGGCATGCGTCGCAACCCGCCGTGTGCCTGTACCGTACGCGCCTCTGAACTGCTCCTGACTCACACAGCTTGCCCCCGCTTATGCATCTCAGCGATCCCTCCGCCTCCATCTACATTGCCGGACACCGTGGCATGGTGGGTAGTGCCATCTGGTCGGCCCTCGAATCGGCTGGATACGAAAATATATTTGGGCGCACCAGCAGTGAGCTTGATCTGCGCAATCAGGCCGATACGCACGCCTTCTTTGAAGCCCAGCAGCCCGACTATGTTGTTGTGGCCGCGGCCCGCGTGGGGGGGATTCTCGCCAATGATCAGTACCCAGCCGATTTCTTGTACGACAACCTGGCCATTGAGGCCAACGTCCTGCGTGCGGCTCAGCAGCACGGCGTAAAGCGGCTCGTGTTCTTGGGATCCACCTGCATCTACCCCAAACATGCGCCCCAGCCAATGCCTGAAGACAGCCTGCTGACTGGGCCACTGGAACCCACGAATCAGTGGTATGCCGTGGCCAAGATTGCGGGACACAAGCTGTGCCAGGCGTTCCACCGGCAGCACGGCAGCGACATGGTTACGCTGATGCCGACGAATCTGTACGGCCCGAACGACAACTTCGATCTCGAAACCAGCCATGTGCTTCCGGCGCTGCTGCGCAAGTTTCACGAGGCGAAAGGTGCGGCCCCCGACGGCAGCGATGCCTCTGTTACGCTCTGGGGCAGCGGCACGCCCAAGCGCGAGTTCCTCTACAGCCACGACCTGGCCGACGCGGTGCGCTTCGTGCTTGAAACGCCGGAAGACGATCTGCGCGAGGCCGCCTACGAAGGCATGCTCAACGTAGGCGTGGGCAAAGACCTGTCGATCAACGAACTGGCCGCGACCATTCAGGATGTGGTGGGCCACGATGGTCCCATTGAGCACGACCCGTCGAAGCCAGATGGCACGCCCCGCAAACTGGTCGACACCACGCGCATGGACGAGTTGGGCTGGACCGCGAAGACGAGTCTGCACGACGGCATCCAGAAAACGTACGACTGGTACCGTGAGCACGAGGAGGAGTGGGTAGCGGCGTAATTACGCTCCCAGACGCCGCCCAGGATATGTGCACCCCGGGAGTACTCGGTCGCTACACTCCCAGCGCTTCGCTTCTGATCCTGGGCTAAGGGGATCCATAGCCGGGGCCCGCTTGCGTCCCCGGCGGTCTCTCACCCTCCCTTCGGGGTTAGCGTAGCCACGGGTAGAATCATCTCCTCCAGCGAGGCGCCACCGTGCTGAAACGTGTCGCGGTAGAGCTTCTCGTAGTGGTGGAAGTTGGTCGGATACACGAAGTAGAAATCCTCTTTAGCCAGAATGTAATTCGTGTTCATAGCGGGCGCGGGCAGGCCATACGTTTCAGGATCGCGCACGTAGATGGCCTCCTCTTCCTCGCACTGCAGGTTACGTCCGTGCTTGTAGCGGAGGGCGGTCGAGGTTTCACGGTCGCCAATCACCTTTGAGGAGCGCAGGCTAAGCACGGCGCCATGATCGCTCGTGAGCACAATCGTGCAATCGCGCTCTGAGAGCGTCTTCAGCGCATCCAGCAGCCACGAATGCTCAAACCAGGTGCGCGTAAGCGAGCGATAGGCCGCCACATCAGGGGCCAGCTCCTTGAGCACATCCGAGTCGGAGCGGCTGTGTGCCAAGATGTCTACAAAGTTGACGACCACCGCGCTCAAGTCGTGCTGCGTCAGATTCGCCGCTTGATCGGCGAAGTTGCGCCCGTCTTCGGTGGCAATCAGCTTGTCGTAACGCATGCTGCGATCGTCGAGGCCGCGCCGCTCCATGAAGTCGTGGAGGAGCGCCTCCTCATACTGGTTGCGGCTGTGCTCCTCCTCCTCCGCCTTGCGCTGTAAGTTCGGGAAGCGCTCGTCCAGATCCAGCGGAAGCAGCCCGCTAAAGATCGCATTGCGCGAGTACGGCGTGGCCGTGGGCAAGATGCTGTAGTGGAAGTCGGTTTCGATCTGAAAATGCGGGCGCAGCAGCGCCTCAAACTGCAGCCACTGATCGTAACGCATGCAGTCGATCACGAAAAACACGACGGGCTGCTCGTCCAGCTTCGGAAAGACATGCTCAGACACAATTTCGTGGGAGAGCAGCGGGCGGTCGCTGTGCCGTCGGGGGCGGTCCAGGTCCGCGATCCAGTCGGGATACGTGGCCTCGATGAACTCGCCAAAGCGCCGATTGGCCTTCTTGAACTGATCGTCGAAGATGTCGCGCGCGCCCTCATCGCCGGTGAGCGACAGGTCGTAGTTTACCAGGAGCTGGTACAGCGTGCGCCACGCCTCTGCGGTGTCGGTTTCGCCGATGGTGCGGTCGATCTTGCCGAACGACTGCAGGTACTGCTCCGATTGCGACTCCTGCTGCAGGCGTGTCCGCTCCAGCACGCGCTTGCACGTCAGCAGAATCTGGCTCGGGTTTACCGGCTTCGTTAGGTAATCGCTGATCTGCCGCCCCAGCGCTTTTTCCATCAGGTCCTCCTCCTCGCTCTTGGTAACCATCACCACGGGCACCTCGGGGCGCGTTTCCTTGAGCTCCACGAGTGTCTCCAGGCCGTCCATGCCCGGCATCTGCTCGTCCAAGAACACAAGCGAAAACGGCTCCTCGCGCACCAGGTCAATGGCATCGGCCCCGTTCGACACGGTGGAGACGTGGTAGCCTTTCTCTTCCAGAAACATGACATGCGGGCGGAGCAGGTCGACTTCGTCGTCGATCCAGAGCAGGCGCGGGGCATCGGCCATAAGGCAGTACAGTCGGTTGGCGTTGGAAGAGGCGGACGCGCGCTCGTACCCTTCGGGGCGCGGTTTTGATTCGCAGGGCGAAGCCGGCAACCTATGCATCCCCCTATGCCGTAACAAGGAGCCCCATTTGCTTTTCGGATGCATCCCCACAGCCTATGTCAAACCAATCGATTGGACTCTCCAACCGCGTGCACGACTATCTGCTCAATGTGTCGCTGCGCGAGACGCAGGTGCAGCGCCGTCTGCGTGCGGAGACGATGCAGCACCCGAAGCATAACATGCAGATTGCGCCCGAGCAGGGGCAGTTTATGCAGCTACTCGTGCGGCTTATGGATGCAAAGCGGGCCCTCGAAATCGGTGTGTTTACCGGATACAGCGCGCTCTCCGTGGCCTACGCGCTCCCCGATGACGGTACGCTCGTAGCGTGCGACATCAGCCGCGACTACACCGAGATTGCCGAGCACTACTGGAACGAGGCGGGCGTCGCCGATTGCATCGATCTGCGCATTGCTCCGGCCCTTGAGACGCTGCAGGCCCTGCGCGAGGACGGCGCCGAGGGTACGTTCGACTTTGTGTTCATCGACGCCGACAAGATCAGCTATCCCGACTACTACGCGCACAGCCTGGCGCTCGTGCGCTCGGGCGGACTCATCCTGCTCGACAACATGCTGCGCGATGGCCGTGTGGCGGATCCCGACATCAACGACGCGTCGGTGCAGGCCATCCACGACCTGAACGAACAGCTCCACACCGACGAGCGCATCGACCTGAGCCTGCTTCCTGTGGCCGATGGGCTTACGCTGGCACGCAAACGGTAGGTGCTGTGCGGAAAGACCGCCCGGGATATCCGCGTTGCTCCTGATCCCGGGCTAAGGGGCTCCCATAGCCGGGGACCGCTCGCGTCCCCGGCGATCTTTGCGTCGAAGGCTATCGGCACCGTGTGCTCCCCGGCAGCGTCTCACCGTAGATCTCACGGCTCCAATATAGCCTCACAGCGTTTCCACAAGCGGTTGGTGGCGTGGTGTTCTTTCTGACAAGCTACATAATCGAGGAGGGGCTTCATGTGACGAGGTGAAACTGTGAACGCGCCGTATCCCGACTGCCAGCGGAAGGCATCAGCACCCATTGCCTGACGTACATGGTAACAGCTTCCGCTCTTTGCTGCTCGTGCAAATTGAGCCACCGACAGTGTTGGAGGTAAGGCAACAACCATATGCACATGATCGGCAATACCACCAATGCGAACCGGGCGGCCATCTACCGCCTCCGTTTTCGCACGTAGCGCCGCATACAGCATCGGCTCTACACGAGGGGTAATGAGCGGGTACCGCCGATACGTAGCTGTCACGATGTGATAGTACAACCGTGTGTATGACATAGCGCAAGAGGCGACATCTCGTGAAGCATGGTCTTTCATCAAGACACGCTGAGATGCACTTCGTAACGCCTTGCGCTGAAAGGCCACCCGGGATATCCTTCCGACAGCTGTCGGAATACTGATCCCGGGCTAAGGAGGTCTTCGCATGCGAAATTCCTATAGCCGGGGACCGCTCGCGTCCCCGGCGACGCTGAATAGGAGCGCCTACCACGGCACCGAGCACGCTTTCCGCTGAGGCGCAACCGCCTCCATCCACGCACGCCGCTCGGCCTGTCGCTGCTGATACGCTGGAGCGCCCTGCCCAATCGGCGAGCCGGGCGGCGTGTCGAGGGCGGGTGCTGCGGTCTCCGTCTCGTAATCGCGGTTCAGGAACCGCTCGATCTGGTCAAGAAGGTGGGCATGATGCGCTTCGGGGATGGGGGGCGTGTTGCTGCGGTGGGACTCAGTCACGTCTTCCATCTGGCGGTTCAGCCACGTACGAATCTCGCGAAGGTGCCAGGTGAGATGCGCGCGCACCTCGGGGGTGGTGTCTTCATGCACCGCATGCTCCAAGAGCGCATCCGTCCACACGCGCTGCACGACCCGTTTGAGCGCCTGACTGCTCGCATCGCGCTGGGTGTCGGATCTGTTCCATTCCCACACGGCGTCCGTAATGCGGTCGAGCACCTCGTGGAGAATAGGCGACTGCTGCGTGAGGCGCGCCGTGCGTTCGGGATGCAACAGCTGGTCGAATACCATCGTGGCTACGAGTTCAGCGGGCGCGGTGGCGTCGAAGGGGAGTCCGGTGCGGCCCGGAAAGAGTTCGCGGTTCGACGGGTAGCCCGGCGGACGCGGCGGGATCTGGGTGCGGGCCGCGTCGGGCAGACGCAAGGCCTCGGGCTCTACAACGCGGAGCAGTGCACCGAGCGCATCCCGTTGGGTGCCTGCCGATACGCGGCGCGGCGTGGCCTCTGCATCCCCCCGAACCGAATAGCGATAGGTCATGCCGCCCAGTAGCTTCGCCGTAGCCTGCACCTGGTAGCGATGGCGCAGGTACAGCGGCACGAGCACCTCCTCCATGAGCGCATGCGGTTCGCCAGTGCGAATGACGGATTCGCCAAAGGTGTCGAGCGCAGCGCGGCGGACCTCCATTTCGTGACCGAGCGCCTCCACCATATCGGTGCCGTTATCCCACAGGTTCGCGTGCGGGTGGGCGGCGCCTGCCGGACGCGCATCGGCGTCGCTGATGTAGCGCAGCTCCTGATCGTCGAACTCCTGCATGATGCGGGTGAGCAACGCGTCCTCCGACTCGCCCTCTTGCGGATACGCATAGCCGTAGCGGATCGCGGTGGTGTCCCAGGCGCCCATGCCGGTGGCGTAGGCATCGTCGAGCGTCACCGCGCCGTCGTCGTCGAGTGTGGCATAGGGCGCCGGGTAATCCATCACCGAGGTGCGGCCTTGCGTGGATGCGGAAAAGTTGTGCCGCAGCCCCAGCGTGTGGCCAATCTCGTGCGCCGAAAGCTGCCGGATGCGGTCGAGGGCCATGTCGAGCAGCGGATTGTCATCGTCGGGCAGTCCCGCTGCGTTTTCGCCGGTGTATGGCGCGGTGAGGCCCCGGGCAATGCGCAGGTCCTGACGCACGCGCAGCGAGCCCAGCACGATGTGCCCCTTGAGGATCTCGCCGGTGCGCGGGTCGGTGATCGACGGCCCGTAGCTCCATCCCCGCGTGGAGCGATGCACCCACTGAATCACGTTGTAGCGGATGTCCATCGGGTCGGCATCGTCGGGCAGCATCTCGACCTGGAAGGCGTCGCGGTAGCCGGCGGCTTCAAACGCCTCGTTCCACCAGCGCGCCCCGTCCAAGAGCGCCGTGCGCACCGGTTCGGGCGTGCCCGGATCGAGGTAGTAGACAATGGGCTCTTCGGGCGTGCAGAGGCCGTCGTTGCCGGGTGCGTCGGCGCACTGCAGGCGGTGACGCGGAATGAAGCGCTGCGTCATGTCCTCGGTGAGGGGCGCGGCGTAGTCCTCATAGCTAAAGCTGTAAAAGCCCGAGCGCGGGTGGTGGGCGCGCTGCGAAAAGCCGTCCGTATCGGGCAGTTCGACGAACGAATGCCGCATGCGCAGGCTAAACGACGTGGGATCGGCGGCGGTGCTGCGCACCTCCGAGCCGGGCGAGCCATCAGTTACGAACGTGAGGCGCGCCTCCATTTCGGTGTTCTGCGGAAACGCCCCGGTGCGGTCGATGTCGAGCGTGCTGCGGCTCATATCGAGCCGGTACGAGCCCTGACCGCTCTGCTCCAACTGCTGCGCGGCGCCGTGCACATCCCGCACCACGAAGTCGGTCGCCTCCACCAGCACCCGATTGTCGGTTTGGGCAGCGGCTTCGAATCCCCAGAGCACGCCATCCGCAAACGCATCGTCGACAGCCTGGCGCTCGGCGGGATTATCGGTGTCGGCGCGATACGTCTGGTTGGGCTGCACGAGCAGCACCTTGGGGCCGACACGCTCAAACCGCACAACGCGCGTGTCGCCGGGCTGACCGCGATCGAGTCCCACATCGTTGGAGCCCAGTCCGGCAGTGAGGTAGTTGACGTACAGAAAGTCTTCCTCCAGAGCTGGAATCTCCATCCACAGGGTGCCTGCTTCTGCATCCCAATAGAGGGGAAACAGGCCATCCATGCGTTCCATGCCATCGGTTTTCTCCTCGATGGACGGTCGGTCTTGCGCGGATACGGGCGCAATGAGCAGAATCAGGAGGAGGGCAAGCGTCGAAGCAGTGCGCATAACGTAGGCAGAACGGGTGGAGACACACGGATTGCAAACATACAACACGTATGGCTCAGACGAAAGGGGTGTGCTCTTATGTGTACGGAACCCATGGCCCCGCAAATCGGTGGCTATATGCAGCGTTACACCCATCCAAGCGGGCCCGTAGCTCAGGTGGTTAGAGCAGTCGACTCATAATCGATCGGTCGCAGGTTCAAGTCCTGCCGGGCCCACCAGTCATGTCTGCATCTCTTTCGGATACAGTGCTTTACGAGCGGGTGGGTACAACATAGGTAGAACAAACCGGGCACAGCACCGCCCGAGATATCCTTCCGACAGCTGCCGGAATACTGATCTCGGGCTAAGGAGGACTTGACTCAAGGAGGCCCATAGCCGGAGAGTTTATGCGTCTCCGGCGTGTAAAGCCACCTCGCCTGCATCTCCAGCGCATAAGAAGCGCCACCCGCTCACGCTTTTCCGGTGTCAGGTTAGATCCCGGCTCAGGGGGCCGGGATGACTATGGTAGGAGGGTTCTGGCATATCCGAGAGGAGCGTAACGCTTTGTCCGTTCTCATTTTAGGTTACCCTGAAATCAGCTTCCAACAAAGCCTGTCATGGTGATCGCAGCCGAACCATCTCCTTGGCGTTTAGCGAGACCTGTTCGGGACGGCACGGCACGCGTACCCAGCTCGGTTCGACCTACAGAATGATCGCCGACACAGCAGTGGGTATGCTCAATGCACGTAGCTCCCCGCGTTCATGTCGATAGTGCAGCCGGTGGCGTGGTCGGCGTGGCCGGAGAGCAGGAGCGCGACCATGGGCGCAAGGTCTTCGGGCTCGGTAAGGTCGTTTAGGGCCAGATCGTCGCGCACGATGCCGGGGCCGTACTCGTCGATGAAGTCCTGCGCCATGTCGGTGCGGGTGAAGCCGGGCGCGATTGTGAATGCTTTCACGCCGTCGGCCCCGGCGCCGCGGGCGATGGAGCGCATAAGGGCCACGAGTCCGGCTTTGGAGGCGGCGTAGCTCATGTAGTCGAGCGTATCGCCGCGGAAGGCCGCCCGCGAGGCGATGCCGACAATGCGTCCGTCGCCCTGCTCGCGAAAGTGATCGAGCGCGTGGCGGCAGAGCAGTTCGGGGGCGCGCAGGTTTACCTGCATGGTGTCCTGCCAGTCGGCGTGCCAGGTAGCGGTGTCAGCATCCAGCGGCATATGGCGGGCTACGCCCGCGTTGAGCACGAGTCCGTCGATGCGCCCATAGGTATCGGCGACGGCGTCGAAGAGGGCGTCAGTGGCGTCGAGGTCGGTGAGGTCGGCCTGGAAGAGGTGGGCGTCGGGGCCGCAGGCATCGGCCACCTCCAGAGCGGCGTCGGCGCTGTGCCCGTAGTGTACGGCCACGGCAGCGCCTGCTTCGGCACAGGCGATGGCGATGGCCCGTCCGATTCCGCGGCTGGCGCCGGTTATAAGAAGGGTCTGGTTAGAGAGGTCAAGCATGGGGGATGCGCTGGGATGGACTACAGAGCGAACGAGTCAACGCATCCAACAAACTGATTACACGGGTCAGGCGCAACCGAATGAGAGCGAAGGAGGTAGCGTACGGAAGAGACACAGATCAGAGGTCCAGTTTAAGGAGGACCCAGGTTTAGCTTGGACATAAGGGGAAGGCATGCCGGGGGCGAGGCAGCACGCGTTTGCCTTTCGCTTTTGTGCCGATCCTCCTTC
The DNA here is from genome assembly GCA_913056335.1 of uncultured Rhodothermaceae bacterium. Lineage (GTDB taxonomy): Bacteria > Bacteroidota > Rhodothermia > Rhodothermales > Salinibacteraceae > Longimonas. The sequence goes on along the minus strand of CAJXLX010000040.1, from coordinate 3,236 downwards.
TGCTCATTCTGTATCTGGGATGCGGTATGTGATCTCATTGGGATCGAGATCCACCAGCTCCATGCTGCGGTCCCAGAGTTCGGCGGCGGCCTTTTCGTCGAAGGCGGCAATGGAGGGCGTGGCGCGGTCGGTTTCGTCGAAGTAGGCCCCCGTTACGCCCTTGACCTCGCTGGAAGTGGCCAGGTAGAGGGGGCCTTCGGCACCGGTTTCGGGGGTGTTGAGGAACCACGTTACGCGACGCACCATCCACGCGAGTAGGCCGGGGCCGCGCCAGATGTTCGTAGCCACCACGCCCGGGTGGACGCAGTTCACAGTCACGCCTGTGGGCTTTAAGCGCCGCGCCAGTTCGTTGGTGAAGAGGACCAGTGCCAGTTTTGACTGCATGTATGCGGTGAGCCCGGCATCGCCGTCGCTCATGGCATCGGCGCTGAAGTTAACGGCCCCGCGGTGGGCGTCCGACCCGACATTGACGATGCGCGCCTCGCCTGTGTTGTTCGCGGCGCGCAAGAGCAGCGGTAGCAGCAGATGCGACAGCAGAAACGGCGCCAGATAGTTTACGGCAAACGTCTCTTCAACCCCTTCCTCGTTGGTGGAACGCTCTTTCTTGAGCACTCCCGCGTTGTTAATGAGCACATCAATTCGGTCGTATTGCGCCTTCAGGTCACGGGCCGCGCGGCGGACGGCAGCGAAGTCGGTAAGGTCAGCGGCTATCGTATCGAGGGCGGCAGAGTGTTCGTCGCGGCGAAGGGTGGCGGCAGTGTCGTGGGCCGAGGCCGTGGTGCGGCACCACAAGATGACATGGTACCCGCGCTGCAAGAGGCCCCGCGCGGTGGCCTTGCCAATGCCGGAGTTGGCTCCGGTAACGAGTGCAACAGGCGTATCCATGAGAGAGCCGTTAGCGGCCTATATGGTGGAGATGAAAAGCAATTACGCTTTGAGGGTAAGCGCGCTGCGAAACGCTGATACGTTGTCGGATATGGGGGCTGCATCGCCGAAGACGGCACTTCCGGCTACGAGCACATCGGCACCGGCTTGTGTGAGGCGTTGCGCGTTAGCGGGCTTCACGCCGCCGTCGACCTGCAGGAAGGCGTCGGAACCAAGGGCGTTGAGCTGACGCCGCAGCGTGCGGATGCGTGCGGTGCTCTGCGCAATAAACTGCTGCCCGCTGAACCCCGGATTGACCGACATAACCAGCACAAGGTCGGCCAGCGGAAGCACGGCATCGAGCGCTGAAAGAGGCGTACCGGGGTTCAGAGCCACGCCCGCCTTCATATCGGCTTGTTGGATCTGCTGCACGACGCGGTGCAGGTGCGTGCAGGCCTCCACATGTACTGTGCACACGTCGGCTCCGGCTTGGGCAAACGTATCCACAAAGCGGCCTGGATCGTCAATCATGAGGTGTACGTCGAGCCAGGCGTCGTGCGCATCGGCAACCGGGCGCATGGCCTGCACAATGCCGGGCCCAATGGTAAGGTTCGGCACGAACTGGCCATCCATCACGTCAAGGTGAAGCCAGTCGGCCCCCGCGTTGAGCGCTTCAGTAGTTTGGGCGTGCAGGTGACCGTAGTCGGCGGCGATGACAGAGGGCGCAAGCAGGGCCATGAGGCAGCGGCTGAAGCAGGTGGAAACAAAGACGAATAGAAATTACAAGCGGGCGCACGCAGGGAAGCGGGTAGGGTTCGCTATCTTTCTGTGAACCTGGGCGCGCCCTCTGTGCATGAGGCCAGGGCATCACTACATTTAGACAGCATACAACGCGAGTTACAGGGTATAAACGCTGCCCTTTTATTCCTTGTTGTTCTAACCTCGATGCCTATGTCTTTGTTTTCCGATGTCTCGTCGCGTGTGTCACTCACGCCGAGTGCGCTCATGGCGGTGCTTGTGTCGTTGGGCGCGGGGGGGCTCGTTGCCCTGATGGTCCGCCTTAACGCGACGCTCGGGGTGCACATGGGGGTCGTTGCATCGAGTTGGGTGGTGCATGTGGTCGGTACGCTCTTCGCCGCGTTGCTCTGGGCAGCGCGAGCCGTGCTCGACCCCCGGCGTCCGCGTCCCATCGACTGGAGCGGCATTCCGTGGTATGCGTGGACGGGTGGCGTGCTGGGGGTCGCCATCGTGGCGCTGGCCAATGCGGTGGTGCCGGTGCTCGGACTGGCGCTTACGCTGAGTGTGGTCATTGCCACCAGCCTCACCGTGTCTGCCTTGGCCGATCATTTCGGGTGGTTTGGCCTGCCGGTGCATCGCATGACGGTGCGCACGGCACTGGGCATCGTCTGTATTGTGGCAGGGGTCGTGTGCGTTACGTTGGGATAATACGTTGGGATAAGCAGCACGGATGCGCATCCCACACTCTTCGAATCCTTCAATCAAACCGGCTCCGTCCAATGGCCTGGATGCTTCTGCTCACTGTTGTCAATGGTCTATGCGAGGCCGGGAGCCGCCTGGCCAATGCGGTGCTGGCTATGGCAACTGGAGCGCTGCTGGGATCGGGGATTAATCACCTGGTTGGCGCGGTAGTGGCGAGCGTGGTGGTGGCGTTTGGCGTAGGCGTAACCACATGGAGCGTACCCAACGTGGCGTGGTTCTACTTCGCGGGCGGATGCATGGGCGTGCTCGTCGTGGCCGCCAATAACTACGCCATTCCCCGTATTGGCGCAGTGCTGGGCAGCATGCTACTCGTAGCTGCGCAACTTATCGGGTCGGCCGTGCTCGACCATTACGGTGTGCTGGGCGGGCAGCCGGTGCCCATGAGCGGACTGCGCCTGCTGGGACTCACGCTTCTTTTGGGCGGGGTCGCACTTACGTTGAAGGGGCGCCAGACGCGACAGCGCGACGCCGATCGGCACGATGGCACAGCACGATAGAACAGCGTAGCAAGGGGGAGGCGCAGCGCACCGCTCCGCACACCGCGATGCGCTCATCGCCCACAGCAAACCTACGCATCCCACAGATTGGCCATGGTGTACGGGCTGTCGCCGATCGTCCAGGCTGCCCCATCCACGTAGCGGCGTCCGCGGTCGAGCTTGGCAATTACCTGCATATCGGCGTCGGTAAGCTCCACATCAGCTGCCGCCAGGTTCTCCTTGATGCGGCCTTCGTTCACCGACTTGGGAATCACCGCCGTGCCTCGATGAATGGCCCAACTGATGAGCACCTGTGCGGGTGTGGCGTCGTGCTTGCTGGCAATAGAGGCAATCGTCTCATCCTCGAGTAGCACCGGCTCGTCATCGGCCTTCATA
>CAJXLX010000039.1 GCA_913056335.1 uncultured Rhodothermaceae bacterium | reverse complement strand
CCAACGTCGTTTTCATGGGCAGGGGCGAGCCGCTGCTGAACTACGACGCCGTGCTGCAAAGCGTGGCGCTGCTCACCGACGAAGACACGCTCAACATGTCCCCCCGGCGCATCACCATTTCCACCGTGGGGCTGGCCCGCCGCATCCGCGACCTGGCCGACGACGACCCGCGCACCAACCTGGCCGTGTCGCTACACGCACCCACGGATGAGCAGCGCAGCGCCATCATGCCCGTCAACCAGTCCGAAAAGACCAGCCTGGAGGCGCTTGAAGCCGCCATTCGCTACTACGCCGACACGACCGGGCGGCCCATCACGTACGAGTACTGCCTGTTCAAGGGTGTAAACGATGCGGTAGAGGACGCCAAGAACCTGGCCGAAATCACACGGTGGGCGCCGTCAAAGGTTAACATCTTGATGTACAACCCCGTGCCGTCCCTTCCTTTTGAGCGCACCACCAACGAGCAGCTCAACCGTTTTGTGCAAGCGCTGGTCGAGGAAGGCGTCACCGTCACCGTACGCCAGAGCCGCGGGCAAGACATTGACGCGGCCTGCGGCCAGCTCGCTAATGCCTAATAGGAGTAGAGGTTGAGTGGATAGGCATTAAGTGATAGCTCTCTTAATGCAGGGTCGAACGGTCCTCCGTTCGCCCTCGCCAGCCCCGCCAGAGTCGTCCGCGCTGGCGGGGCCCACAGGACCGATAGCATTCGGGGCACGTTCTCCGGCTATTGGCATATTTCGTCCACCACTTAGCATTAAGCCGCTGCCGGTTGAAGGTATGGAAAGGTGGACGAGGAGAACGTCCATCTTTTCAGCCATACGTCCATCCACCCTCCCGTCACGAGGCAGAGCCCCGCGACGGGAGAATATATATGAGCCGTAATGCAACAACCGAATTAGGTATTACTGCTCCGAACTCGGGGCCGGAGGCGTCTGCGACACCGGAGCGACGGCAGATGTATCAGCCGGGGCTGGTGCACTGGCGGGCGCAGTGGGCACCTCAATTTCTTCCTCCAGCAGCGACTCCAGCTCGTTGAAGCGCTCGCCGAATGCAGCAAAGTCGCCATCTTGAAGCGCCGAGCGGGCCTCACGCACAAGCCGCCGCGCTTCGCCAATGTTCTCGGCAGTTACGCCCGGCGTCCCCGACAAGTCGATGGGCTGTTGCGGGGTATCTTGCATCTGCGCCACAACCGAGCCTTCTGCTTCGATGACCTCTTCTCCAAAGATGGTGTTGAGTGCCTGGTTCAGCGTGCGCTCCATCACCACAAACTCGTCGTACGACACGATGACACGTTGGAGCTGCGGAATGCGAATGTTATCAGCAATCAGGAAAATAGGCTCTACGTAGAGGAACGAGTCCTCAATGGGCACGACAATCAGGTTGCCGCGCAGCACGCTCGACCCGCGTTGATCCCAGAGCGCGATCTGCTGCGAGATTTCGGGGTCCTGGTCAATGCGCGACTCGATCTGGTTGGGCCCGTAGATGAGACGGTCCTTGGGCAGGTTGTACGACACGATCTCGCCATAATCGGGCGGATCGGAGCGAGCCGCAATCCACGCAATCATATTGTCGCGGTTGTCGGGCGTAACGGGGGTCATGAGCATAAACTGCAGCTCGTCCTCGCCCGGCAGTCGCGTCATGATGTAGTACGGCTCCATGCGCATCTGGCGGCCATCGTAGTTCTCGATGGGGCGGGTCCAGAGATCTTCGTTGTTGTAGAAGACCTGCGCGCTCTTCATGTGATAGCGATTCAGCTTTTCGACCTGAATCTCAAACAGGTCTTGGGGATACCGGACATGCTGCTGCAGGCCCGGATTCATAGCCTCGAACTCCTGAAACAGGCCAGGAAACGCCGAAATGTAGGTCTGCACGATCGGGTCGTCGGGGTCTACGACATGCAGGCTGACATCGCCCTCATACGCATCCACCACCATTTTGACAGAGTTGCGAATGTACTCGATGCCGTTGTAGCGCCCGTAACCCTCCACCGTTTCGCTGTAGGGGAAGGACCGGCTGGTGGTGTAGGCGTCCTGGATCCAGTACTGGCGGTCGTTATTGACCACGAAGTACGGGTCCTGGTCGAACGCCAGGAACGGAGCCACGCGCTCTACGCGCTCCGACACGTTATTCCAGATCTGGATGCGGCTTTCCTCGGTCAGGTACTGCGACAAGACGATGTTGTAGTCGCCCAGGTAGTATGCCATGAGGAGCTGCTTCCAGAACGAGTCGAGCAGGATGCCCCCCTTCCCCTCGTATGAGGTGTACACGTTTTCATCGCCTGCGGGATAGTTTAGCTCCTCGGCGCTGGAGGGCGCGATACGGTAGGTGGGGGTGCGGCTGCCGTAGTAGATGCTGGGGTTGGCTACATCCAGGGTGGAGTCGGCCACCTGGGGCGGCAGGTCGCGCATCAGGAACTCGGGGGAGCCCTCGATGCCTTCGCGTGCCACCAGGTTCATAACGGCCCCGTAGCCGTGGGTATACTGCAGGTGGCGGTTGAACCACGTATCGGAGCCTGAAGGCAAGCGCTGGGTGAGCTCGCGCGGGGAGAGCATGACCTGCCGATATTCGCCGTCGATCATGTAGCGGTCTACATCGACCTCATAGAACTGATAGTACAGCCGGATCTGCTGCAGCTGCACGTAGGTATCGACCAGGAGCCGCGGATCCCACAGGCGGATGTTGCGCACCACATCTTCGTTGTCGCGAAGCTCGTCGGGGTTGAGCTCGGTGCGCGCGGGATACTCGCGTTCGGTTACGTTGTTAATGCCGAAGGCCTCGCGCGTAAACTCAATGTTGTGCTCGATGTACGGCTCCTCCACCTGCAGTTCGTTCGGGATGACCCGCACCTGGTCGACTACGCGCGGCGCGACCACCATGCTGGCAATGAGTACAAGCACATAGACTCCAACGCCGTATGAGACCAGCCGCAGACGAAAGCGCTTCAGGTTGAGGGCCAGCAGCCCGATGAGCAGAAACGTCATGCCGATCATAACCCAGAGGGCAGGCAGCACCACATTCACGTCGGTATAGTTGGCGCCAAAGACAGTGCCGCTGCGTTCCATAAGCAAGCTGTAGCGGTCCAGGTAGAACCCCCAAGCCCAGCCTGCGAGGAGCAGCATCACGTTCACGCCGATGTGCTGCAGGGCATTCGGACGCAACTGCAGTTGGTTGTTGCGCACGCCAATGGCGCCCACAAGTACATACCCAGTAATCAGGATGAGTAGGCCCACAAACACCAGTCCGACGAACCCGCTCTGGAGCGACTGGATAAACGGCAGCTCCAGCATGTAGAAGCCCAGATCGTTTCCAAAGACCGGGTCGGGGCGCCCATAGGGCTGGGCGTGCCAGTAGCGCAGTAGCTCGTTCCAGCGCCCGGTAAAGCCAAGAGCAAAGAGCACGGTGAAGACCGACGCCAGCCCCCACCCAAAGCGGCGCAGGCGCGCTTCGGTGAGCGGTTTGCCGCCCATCTGTGCAGTCCCTTCGCCCGAACTGAACTGCTGCATCCAGTATGGAGGCAAGCGGTTCATAAACAGGGCAATATTGGTTCCAAAGTACGATCCGGCCAGCAGCAGCACGAGGCCGAACAGCGTAATCTGAAAGCCCAGCTTGGTCCAGAACACGCTGGTGTATCCCAACTCGCCCAGCCACAGGTACTCAACGAAGAGGCCCGGCGTAATTAGCAGCGTGGTAAGGAAAAGCCCAAGCAGGAGCAGGGCGCTCTGCACCCATCGGTTTGATCGTATCAGGGACATAAACACAAGCACGCGTCAGCAAAAGGGGGCAGCGACCGGCACCATCGCTCAAGGATGTGCAATGCCGGGGACATATAGCAATGCGGAGGCCCTACGCCCGGTTCGCCCCAAAGGGGCATGAACACGCTACGGGTGTGTACATTTCGACAATCCTAATGCAACATGATAGGCCTTACGGTACCTGGTACATACTAAGTGATGGAAAGAATGGGCCTGTAGCCGTAGACTGGGAGCGTCACCCGGCGCGGATGTCTCCGGCGGAGGCGAACGGAGGAACCTGTCCCGACCACTGTCGGGACCGTTCGCCTCAGAAACGGTTTTTTATCAAGGGAGCTATCACTTAGCGTCTATCCACTACCGGCCTTACTATGCTACGCCGGTTTCCACGCGACATATCGTTCCTACAAACAAGAGATAGGACCGCTCGTATATCCAAGCAACCGTAAACACTTTGCACGTGTAACTCCCTACTTGTGCACGTGCTCTTCTGTGCGCTCCCTGCCATGGCGGCATCAGTTGAAATAAACGCGTAATTGCTGGGCGGGATGGTGTCATGCCAGGTCTGCTCGTTGCATATTGCGAGATATACCTTCCACTTACTCAAAATGCACCGTTAATATGTCTGCTGAAGTCGTTTTGGTAAACGCACAGGACGAACCCGTGGGCGTGGCCGACAAGCTTGAGGCTCACGAACAAGGATGGCTGCACCGGGCGTTCTCGGTGTTTGTGTTTGATCCGAAGGGGCGGCTCCTCCTTCAACAGCGTAACGTGAACAAGTATCATTCCGGCGCGCTGTGGTCGAACACGTGCTGCAGCCATCCGCGTCCCGGAGAGGCGGTCGAAGATGCTGCGCAGCGCCGTCTGCATGAGGAAATGGGCTTCCAATGCCCGCTCGATGATGCGTTTACGTTTACCTACCGCGCCGTCCTGTCGGATACGATGATTGAGCACGAGTACGACCATGTACTCATTGGGCAGGCCACGCCCACGGTGCGCCCCAATGCGGACGAGGTGCAGGACTGGCGGTGGATGGCCCCTAACGAGCTCATGGCCGATGTGGCGGCCCATCCCGAGCATTATACGGCGTGGTTCCGTATGGCTATTGGGCGCGTTCTTGCGCATGCGCATGAGCAGTACCCCGCCGTAGTACCTGCCCTCGACGAAGCCGCTCAACGCTCTGGATTCGACAGCGCTACCGACGATACGATGACCTCCTCGCTGATGTCGTAGTATCCGCTGGCAGATGCCGTTTGCTTGCTCTGTTGAGGCACGCCTTACTGCTGGAACAAGGCCGCACAACGCGTGTGGATGGTTGCGGTGCGTTGCCGAGGCCCCTCCAGACTGGGCCCCCAGGCCGACCGCCCTGACTTTTTATTTTACTGGTAACGCTGTCTTTTCGTATGCCTACGTACGTGTACCGTCGCGAAGACGGAACGAAGTTCGAAATCAAACAATCCATTACTGCCGACCCGCTCGACACGTGCCCGGAAACGGGGCAGCCGGTGGAGCGCATCATTAGCGGATCGGCAGGGCTCATCTTCAAGGGCAGCGGCTTCTACGAAACTGACTACAAACGCAGCAACGGCTCGTCGGGCGCCAGCAGTCCATCGAATGGTACGGACAGTAGCTCAGACGCGTCGTCGGGAAGCGCAAGCGGCGAGAGCAGCAATGGAACGAGCAGCACCTCGGAATCAGGCACTGCCTCGGAGTCGAAGGCGACGGCCTCTGGGGATGCTGACTAACAGTTGTATGTAGAATGGTTTGCGCGCTCAAAACAACGCAAGGCACAGGGCACGGACTGTTACGCTTGCTACCGGGCCTGGGTAGGGGCATCAGCACGGCGCATTCCTCTGCCGTACGCTCCTGAGGGGGGCACGACAGACAAATACCGAACCCCGAGAGCCGGGTGATATGGCTCTCGGGGTTTTTTTGTGGGATGCAGCGATTGTACGTGCAAACAGGCGGTTAGCCCGACGTAGGAAGCGTATCGGGCAGGTCGATGATCGTGGCGCCCCATGTGAGGCCCGCGCCAAATGCCACAAGCGCCAGCGTATCGCCAGGGCCAGCATGGCCTGTTTCGAGCGCTTCGGAGAGCGCCAGCGGGACACTGGCGGCTGAGGTGTTGCCGTAGCGGTCTACGTTCATGTAGACCTGCTGATCGGTGAGGCCAAGCTCTTTGGCCGCGTACTGGATGATGCGTGCGTTGGCCTGGTGGGGCACAAGCAGGTCGATGTCTGCGGTGGTGTACGGCGAGGCCTCCAGCGCTTCGGTGACGGCGCTGTGCATGATGCGCGTGGCAAATTTAAACACTTCGCGTCCGTTCATCTCCAGCGTCGGTTCGTCGTTGTCGACGCGAGTGTGGGTGATGGGCTCGGCCACGCCGCCGGAGGGCACAATGATGTGCTCGGCACCGGTCCCATCGGAGCCCAAGACGTGGCTACGCACGCCCCCGGTGTCGGTGGACTGCATAACCACCGCGCCCGATCCGTCGCCAAAGAGCACGGCGGTGCTGCGGTTGTTCCAGCTCAGCCAGCGGCTGACAAGTTCGGTGCCGATAACGAGTACGGTGTCGCATGCGCCCGTTTGGATGAACTGCTGCGCCGTCACCACCGCATACACGAAGCCCGTGCACCCCACGGTCAGCTGCATGGCGCCGGTCGTAGGCACCCCCAGGCCCTCTTGCACCTGGCTCGACACGGGCGGCGTGAGATAGTCGGGCGAAGACGATGCCACAAGGAGCAGGTCGACCTCAGCGGCGTCTACACCGGCCCGTGCCAGGGCGCGCCGCCCGCTCTCGACGGACATGGTGGCGGTGGTTTCGTTATCGGCGGCAAAGCGACGCTCACGGATGCCGCTGCGCGAGCGAATCCACTCGTCGCTGGTGTCCATGTGCTGGGCGAGTTCGTTGTTGGTAACCACGCGCTCGGGCACGTAGTGGCCCCAGCCGGTGATGCTTGCGGTGCGCATGTGGGCAGATCGGTTACGGGGAGGACGGGCGGGATACTATGTGTTGCAACGCCGAAAGCGGTTCCAGCGCACCGTCCCCAGTAAACGAGCACTGGGGATGGTGGCGGTTTGGGCCGCTACGTGGGTTAGTTGGCCACTTCAGCCGCCCCAATTTCAGCGATGGCGAGGAAGTCGCTGGCGGTAAGACTGGCGCCGCCAATCAGACCACCGTTTACGTCGGGCTGGCCGAGGAGGGATTCCGCGTTATGCGGTTTCATGCTACCTCCGTACAGCACGTGGACGCCTGCGGCGGCTTCGGGGCTGTGTAGCGCGGCGAGTTCGCTGCGCACAAAGGCGTGCATCTCTTGGGCCTGCTCGGGCGTAGCCGAGTCGCCGGTGCCAATCGCCCACACGGGTTCGTACGCAATGATGACCGTATCCGCAGTGACCGACGCGCCGTCGAGGGCCGCGTGCAACTGCGTGCGTACTACCTCTTTCGCGTTTCCGGCGTCGCGTTGGGGCTTGGTTTCGCCCACGCAGATGACCGGAATCAGGTCGTGCGCCTGCGCTTGCTTGACCTGTGCATTCACATCGGCATCCGAGAGGCCAAAGAGCTGGCGCCGCTCGGAGTGGCCGACGATGACATGTGTGCAGCCGACCGCTTTAAGCATCGGGGCGGATACCTCGCCCGTGAAGGCACCGGCATCTTCGTGATGCATGTGTTGCCCCCCCAGCGCAACGGGCGTTTCGGCAAGCTCGCCACCCACCGCCTGCAGGTTCACATCGGGCGGGCACACAAGCATATCGATAGGAGCGAGCGTATCCTGGCGTTCCAGGTAGCCCGTGGCAATGGACTGCGCCAGCGATTGCGCGTTGGGCAGCGTGGTATTCATCTTCCAGTTTCCAGCAATCAGCATAAGAACGGGTCAGTTGGCAAGAAGAACAGAGGGATCCGCAGGGGAGCTACCGCTTGCGGGCTTCGTAGGCAAACATCGGCGGGATGTTGAAGAGCACATACTCCTTCTCGACGCGAGGAAACTGATCGCGCAGGGGCTGCTCCATGTGGTTGTAATTCTGATACACCAGGAACTTGCCGTCGTCGTGGAGCGCGTCGAACGTGGACTGGATGAGCTCGGTCTTGATGGGCTCATCCAGAAACGAAAACGGGATGCCTGAGATAATGTAGTCGACGGGGTCCAGGTCATGCCCCTCGATAATGGACTCTACATTCTCGGCCCGGTCGTGTACAACCGTCACCTGTGTGTTCTGCGCCTGAAACGACTCCAGGTCCTCTACGAAACCGTCATTGCTCTCAATGAGCACGAGCGACGAGTCCGGGTGCATATTGCGAGCTATGTAGCGGCTAAAGACGCCATCGCCCGGGCCGTATTCTACGATAGTGCACGGCGTGTCGAAGTCGATCCAGCGGCACACGCGTTTGACCAAGTACGAGGACGACGGCGTGATCGCGGCCACGTCACGGTCTTTGATGAAGTTTTTGATGTAGGAGAGCGTACCCATGCAAGCAAAAAAGTCAGTGAGCAGAAATAAAAACGCACGGACCCCTGCAGACCGCGTCTCCACAGGCCGCGTACGCAACGGGCGCGCGCTACGGCGTCTCTGCAGAAGCAGAGGGGGCAAGCGCGCGCAGATCATCTTGGAGCGATACGATCGCTGTTCCCAGATACTTATCCACGATGCGCCCCTCCGCATCAATTAAGACGCGCGTAGGCAAGGAGGCAATGTTATACGTTTCAAGAAGCGGACTTTCGATGCCATCGGGGGCAATGACATGCAGACCAGGAAGGGAGCGTCCGTCACGAAATGCGGCGTTGAGCACCGAGTCGGGCTGAAGCGATATGGAGATGAGCTGCAGGTCTTCGGCTTCAGTCCCTGCGTAGATGGCGTTACGCGTAGGAATCTGCTCGCGGTAGAGCGTGTTCTCGGGGCGATAGAACTCCAGCAGCACCGGCTGGCCTCGCAGCGATTCGAGCGAAATCGTGTCGCCGTCGGTGGTTGTCATACTGATGTTGGGAGCCTGGCTGCCGGGCAGCAGGTTTTCAGCTTCGTATTCGGCGCGCGTAGCCCATTCAGCCCATTCCGTATCGGGGTATGCGTCGCGAAGCTGGCGGGCGGCACTCTGAGCCGCGTCGCGGTTTAGGCTATCGAGATGAGCGCGTACCACCTCGGCCTGTAGACTGGCGCGTATGTTGGTCGCTGTATTGGCGGAGTCGGCTTCGCCAATTGCGTTGCGTAGCAGAGCCAGGGCGGCGTCTTGCCCATGAAGTTGGGCCTCTGACTGCCGGGCCACGCGCATAGCTTCGGCGTAGCGTGGATTGGTGGGGACCAGCGCCTGAGCGCGAGCCACGGTGAGCGAGTCGTTCCAGCCGTGGATCATTGAAATGGACTCCACGGCGGCCAGGTCGCCTACGTAAGACCCCGGAAACGTTTCGCGCAGGCGCCACAGAATGCTGCTCGTCTGGCGAATGTTTTGCCCCATGCGCGTTTGGTCGAGGTCCTCTTGCAGGCTGCGTACCATGGTCTGGCGGTGCAGCGACATTGTGTTGCGGTAGGCCATCAGTGCGTCGTTTTCAGACGAGCGAATGCGCGGAAGCCCGCGTACAGGCAGTTCCATCTGCAGCGAGGCGGTATCGCCGTCGGCAATGACCAGCTCGCCGCGATGCACCGTATTGCCGCGCCGCTGCACCACGTACGGGTAGATGGCTCGCTCGGGGGCCTGCACCGTCATCGCAAATGCGCCCGAAGTGTCCGTGCGGGCCATGCCCAGCGTATCCACCTGCCGCCCCACCGGTTGAATAACAAGCACACTGAATCCGCTGTAATCGCCCGAGGGGTCAACCTCGCTATTTACGGTAATGGTGCCCTGCAGCACGCTTGCAATGGACGGGTCGTCTTGCGCAGGGCTCGACCCGCAGGCTGCGATGAGCAAGAGAGTACCCAGCAGGCTGGCAATGAGACCGGTGGACGCCGTAGTAAACGCAAACGGACGGAGGGTAGGCACAGGGCAGATTGGGGTAGGTTAGGGGGAGGCAAAGCATCGGCACGGTGCGCACTATTGGTCCTGGGTCCGGGCATCCAGATGCTCGGTGAGGAGCGTACGCACCAGCTGCGGATCTGGCGAGCCGTCGATGCGGCGCATCACCTGCCCGATAAAGAAGCCCAGCAGCCCGTCTTTGCCGCTCAGGTACTGTTCTACGTTGTCGGAATGATCGTTGAGCACCGACGTAACCACGGGCTCGATTTGGCTGCGGTCGGAGATTTGGATGAGGTTGTGGTCGTCGGCAATCTTGCCTGCGGAGGCGTCGGTGTGGTCGAGCATGAGGCTGAACACCTCCTGCGCTCCGCTGGAGCTGACTTTATCTTCAAGACGCAGGTATACGAGCTGCGCCAGGCGCCGGGGGGTAACGGGCAGCGTTTGGGGCGTGTAATCGGTTTCGTTGAGGGTCTGCATCACATCGCCCATCACGAAGTTGGCCACTTCCTTGGCCTGGGCGTTGGTGTCGCCGCCTTTGGTGCGCTTGAAGAGCGAGGAAAGCGCCTCCTCGAAATAGTCGGCCACGGCGCGATCTTCAGTGAGCACCTCAGCATCGTACGCGGGCAGTCCCAGGCTGTCAACAAAGCGGTGGCAGCGGGCATTCGGCATTTCGGGGAGGTCATCCCGAAGCGCCTCGACGCGCTCTTCGGGCACCACGACCGGCGGAAGATCCGGGTCGGGCAGATAGCGATAGTCCCGCGCCTCTTCTTTCGAGCGCAGCGTACGCGTCTGCTGCGCATCGGCGTCCCACAGCAAGGTCTGTTGCTGCACGGCATCGCCGCGTTCGCGGGCCACGATCTGGCGGTTAATTTCGTATTCGAGCGCACGCTCTACATTGCGGATCGAGTTCAAATTCTTCAGTTCGGTGCGCGTGCCGAGACCGGTTTGCCCCTTGGGGCGCACCGACACGTTGGCATCGCAGCGGAGCGAGCCCTCCTCCATGTTGCCGTCGCTTATGCCAAGCCAGCGGACCAACTGCCGTACCTTCTGCAGATAGCGATAGGCTTCGTTCGGAGAGCGCAGATCGGGTTCAGATACCATCTCAATGAGTGGCACGCCGCAGCGGTTGTAGTCGAGCAGCGTGTGGGCCTCGCCCTGATCGTGGATGGATTTGCCAGCGTCTTCTTCGAGGTGGATGCGCGTAATGCCGATGCGCTTGCGGGACGGGCGGGCGTTATCTGTGGTGTTGGCGTCACTTGCGCCAGTATCGGCGTCAATTTCGAGATAGCCTCCGTAGCACAGCGGCGTGTCGTACTGCGAAGTCTGGTAGCCCTTGGGCAGATCGGGGTAGAAGTAGTGCTTGCGGGCGAAGAACGAGCGCTCGGCAATAGAGCAGTGCGTAGCCAGCCCCATGCGGAGCGTATGCGTAACGGCAGCCTCATTTAAAACCGGAAGCGTACCGGGGTGGCCCAGACTTACCGGGTCGACATGCGTGTTGGGCGGTGCCCCATAGGCAGCCGCTTCGGGACTGAATAGCTTGCTCTCGGTTTGAAGTTGGCAGTGTACCTCCAGCCCAATGACGGGCTCGTACGTCTCGTGCAGCATAAAACGGGCGTAGGGGGCAGAAAGACCGGAAACCATACAGCGGTGCCCCGCTGGGGGCACCACCTGACTGCTAACTTAACCACCGGCGCATTGTTCAACATGTGCTATTCAACACGCCCTGTCCAACCAGAGGCGGGGTCTAATGCGCCTGTGCATTATGCTTGGGCTTACAGGGCTTCCCACTTCCCGAGAATCTCTTCAACATGCGCATCCGTCTTCGGGCGTTTAAATACGTGACGAATCACGCCATCGGGGTCAATCAGGTAGGTGGTGCGCTTGGTGCCCACCACGGTGTTGCCATACAGGTTGCGCTCGCCGTACACGCCGTACGCTGTAAGGATGTCATGGTCGGGATCGGCCACAAGCGGAAAGGGCAGGTCGTATTCGCTTGCAAAGTCGGTGTGCGAGTCGACGCCGTCTTCCGAGACGCCAATCACGGCGATGCCGTGGTCTTGCAGTTGGGTGTAGCCATCGCGCAGGGTGCAGGCCTGCGTGGTGCAGCCCGGCGTGTTGTCTTTCGGGTAGAAGTACAGCGCAACCCACGTTCCACGATAGTCGGAGAGCGTGAGCGGTTCGTTGTCTTGCGTAGGAGCGGTAAAGTCGGGCGCTGTTGTGCCTACGGCAAGGCGGTCAATGGTCGGAGGCATAGGGGGGCAGATGCATCAGTAAATTACGCGAACGCGTGGTCTCACTTCGGGCACCGCGGGGCGTTCCGCTGAACCCCAACTGTAGCGACTTCTTTCCCGTAGGCCCATGTACAGTTGCAGGTTACGACTCCCGTTCTGCTAAGGGCAGGCGGATGCGAAAGGTGGTGCCGACTCCTTCAGTAGTCGTAAATGTGATGCTTCCCTCCAGTTCGGTAATGGTCTTGTGCGCAATGGCCAGGCCCAAACCGGTGCCGCTGGTTTTTGTGGAAAAGTTGGGCTGAAAGATCTTATCGCGCTCGTCGGTAGAGATGCCCGTGCCGTTGTCGCGCACCGTAAGCTCGGCGCAGCCTTGTGGATGCGACGCGGTCGGCGCCTGCTTCATGGTAGCAACGTGGATAGTGGGCGTGCGATCGGCTGGAATGGCCTGCAGCGCGTTTTTGAGCAGGTTGATACAGACGCGCCGGAGCTCCTCGCGGTCGGCCTCGACCACAAGGGGCGCCTCGTGCCAGTCGGTCGTGATGGCGTTGCTGGGGGCCTCTTCGCGCATGAGCTGCACCGCCTCGCGACTCACCTCGTTCACGTCGAGCGGTTCCAGGACGCGGGTGGGCAGGCGTGCGAACGAGGAAAACTCGTTGGCAATGCGCGTGAGCGTGTTGATCTGGTCGATGAGCGTGTTGGTAATACGCGTAAACAGCTCAGCAAACTGGCGGTCGTCTGCGCTCTGCAGGGCCGTGCGGTTTGACGCATCGGCTGTGGCCTCCCCCCGGCGCTGAAAGGCACGCTTAAGGTGCTGGATGGAGAGCTTCATGGGCGTAAGCGGGTTTTTGATCTCATGGGCCACCTGCCGAGCCATCTCGCGCCAGGCCAGTTCACGTTCTTGCTGCGCCAGCTTGCGACGCTGCTGCGCGAGTTGGGCGCGCATCTCATTGAAGGTCTGCACAAGCTCGCCGATCTCGTCGCGTGTTGTGACCGGTAAAATGCGGGCAAAGCGCCCCTCGCCCACTGCTTCCAGGCCCTCGCGCAGCTGGGCAATGGGCTGGGCGATTGCGCTGGCTACGAGCGAGGCGGTACCCATCACCACCACAACGAGCATGAGAAGCGCGCCGAACAGGTAGGCCAGGGTGCGAGCCTGCTCCTCTTCAAGCTGCTCCTGCTCCGACAGCGTAGGTACGGCCACCACCACGCGGGTGCGTCCCTCGGCGTCTGTAAGAGCCCGATAGCCAACGCGGTAGGTGAACGAGCCAATGGAACGGCGCGCTGTGGTAAAGCGGCGGTTCTCCAGATGCAGGGCCTGGTACACCTCCATCGGCAAACGCGGCTCTACAAGGCCGTCGCGCACGAGGCGTGGGCGGCTGGTTTCGGTGAGCAAGCCATCCTCATATACGTCCAAGTCAGTTCCCATACGGACGGCCAGCCCGTTCATGTCGATGCGGTCGACCACGCGAAAGATGCGCTCGCCGCTGCGGGCCTGAAGGGCTAAGGCTTCTTCAATGCGCGAGAGGGCATCGGCCAACTGGCTCTCCACACCGCGATCGCTCTCGGCCTCCACTACATGCACGCCCAAAACGCCCACGGCGAGTGCAGACGCCACCCCCACCCCCAGAAACGCGTTCAGCACTTTATCGCGGAAGCGCACGTGCGGGGCCGGCAAAAGTCCTGCGCGATAGCGCAGCAGTGCGCCAACGAGGTAGACCAGTGCCGCCAGCACGAGCACGGCCACGGTAATTCGAAATAGATAGTACAGGTGGTCGAACGGCATGATGGTGGGCAGGCGAGCCACAACCACGCGGTTATCAGAACTGCGTGCATAATAGGTCAGGTACGTCGTCTCCCGGTCGGTCGTGCGAGTCCACACCGCTTCTCCCGGCGGCGTGCGTGCCCGGACCGGATCGGGGAGGCGCCCGACCCCAACATCGGGGCCTTGACTGCGGCGCAAGATGCCGTCCACAAATACAGCGAGCGAAAGGTCGGCATAGAGGTCGCTGTAGGATCCGTCGGGCAAGAACACGCGCGGAATGTCGCTGCCGCTGCCCACGATACCAGCCCGCGGCTCAATGCGCACCATGGCCCAGTGGAGCGGTCCGGGCCCCTGCAGGCGCTGCAGCCCCACGTACTCCACCGCTGAGCTGCTCCGAAGGTCGCGCCGGATATCGTCTGGAAGTGGGATGACGACCGGTTCGGTTCCGCCGCGTAGGGTGTACAGCGTCTGCATGCGCCGGAAGATGCGTTCGTCTTCGGGCATCTGTTGCACGCGTCTGGGGCGCACGCCGGGCGTGGCATACTGGGCCTGGGGCGTGCCCACCGAGTCAAGCAAAACAAGGCGCGACTCGTACGGGCTGAGCGACGTGAGCAGCGATCCACGGAGTGCATCGGTGGCAATGGCGTCGAGGCTGTCGGCGGTAATGGACTGGGTTTGCCAGCGGTCGAGGTCGATCCGCACGCCTTCTACGATCTGCTGCAGAGCAAACAGAAGGCGTGGGTTACGGCCTTCAGCAAACGACTGGGCGGCTTCGGCCATGCGGCTGCGCCGTTGGGCGTCCATGCCCACGTAGAGCAATGCATAGAGCGCGGTGGCCAGAATAATTGCGGCCGGCAGCAGTCGCTGAATGGTGAGTTGGCCCCGTCCGTTGTGAGGCCAGGTGCGTCCGACAAAAGCGACCCCTCCGGTTCCCAGAAAGAGCAGAATGGATACCGTAGGAGCAACGACGTCGGCGGGATGAAATGCCGCAATGAGCAGCGCAGCGGTCAGTCCGCCACTGCTCAACGTTATCATCCCAAGTATGGTGGGCGGATAGGCAGCGGGCCATGCCAGGAGCACCAAGCGGGTGGCAATCCACCAGAGCGCGACCAGACTCGCGAAGAGTCCGGTGAGGAGCAGGGCCAGGCTGCTAAAAACAGTAAAGACCAGCAGATTCGGAAGCAGCCCCGTACGGGCAAAGAAGTTGAGCGTACTATCGAGCACGGCATGCTCAACCACGTGGGCAACGGCGAGCGAGGCGCCAAGCCCAAGCGTGACCAGAAGGATGCTTGTGAGAGCGGTGCAGAGTATCACCCAGCGGCGAGAGAGCGCCAGCGTGTAGCGTTGTGCCCAGGCGTTGCGCCAGGGTACCGGCAGGCGGTATCGCAGTCCCAGCATAAACAGCCCCGCGCCCAGCCCCGCACCGAGGCATCCGGTGATCAGGAGATCCCCGATGGAGCGCATAAGCCCTTTGCCGATACCAGACGCCAGGTGGGCCGGGTCAAACAGCGGGGCTGCTGCGCTGCCTGCATGCATCCACCGGGCCGGCAGGTCCAGCCCAATGGCGCTATACCGTAGCACGACAATGCCCACCGCAACTCCGGTCATCCACATCGTAGCGGATGCGAGACTGCGTAGATCGGAGCGGCGCGCCTGCCGCCAGGCATAGTAGAACCGATAGCAAAGGCCGCCCAACAGCCACATCAGCAGCAGCCCAACAGCAGCGCTTTGTATATTCCCGATGCGCTCGCGCTCCATGTGAAGCAACTGTCCAGGACGCGGATGTACGATGCGCACATACCCCAGCGGCGCGCCATGCAGGTTCTCAAGCAGCAGCGTGGTGGCCGAGTCGGTCAGCGCACGGGGAGGCTCCCAGGTTATGCTGATAGGAAGAGGCAGCGGTGCGCCCCATTCTGCGCTAAGCTGATAGGCCTGAATGAACCGGTTTTGGACAGGCGGGTCGACATACACCTGCTGCATGACGCGCACTGCGCCAATTGCGCGTCCCTCAAGACGCACGGGGGCCCAGGCAACCAGCGCTGTTTGCACGTCGCCTCGGCGCGCCACCGCGACCTGCGTATCCTGTAGAAAGGCTTCCTGATCGGGGGCCTGGTCGAGCGGCATGCTAAACCCCGTCCACCCCAGCAGGCGCGGTGTGGGGGCGTATACTTCGACGGCCCGACGCGGATGGACATCAAGCTGCGCGAGGTGGTCGACCAGGCTGCGCGGGCGGTCGCCGGGGCGCAGGGCGTCCAGGCTGCGTATGATCGTCGAGTCGCGTGCCAGCATTTCAGCGCGTGCCACCAGGTCGGTGCGCAGGGCTTGGTACTGCGTGGATACCGCCGTGCGCACCTTGGCAATCTGCTCTGCATCACGCCCCGCTACTTCGCTGGAGGTGAGGCGCTCCTGGATCCCCACGAGCACGATGGCACTGCTCGCAAGAATACCGGCAACCATCCAATACAGCAGCGAGCGCGAGGAGAAAATGGGCATACGCTAACAGTAGAAGGGGCGGTGTGCTGTATGAACAGGGGCTGCACAACATACAACACAGCATACAACATCACAGCGCGCTACTATGGCACCACGTGCTGTGGGATTACGGAGAGGCTGTTTCAATCCGGACTTCGTGCAGAACCCACGTTGTGGCGTCCTCATCGAAACGGACCATCACATACACCGGCGTGTCGGCCTGCGCATGGTGGTACGTACCCATGACAAACAGGCTGGCATCGGCCTCGGCCGTACGGTCAACGGAGAACGAGCGGGGGGCATGGTGGCGAAAGTAGTCGCGCATCACGTAAAACGCTTGCGACTGACTGTAGTACGATCGCGATCCCAACAGGCTAACGTCGATGCGATCGGCGGCGGGTGTGAACAGCGCCTCGGGCATCCCTTCTTCAAATGCCTGCATGACCCGGTGTATCGCGTTCTGATGCGCCGACGAGTCGGCAGGCGATGTGTGCTGTGCGGTAGCCGTGTACGGCATGCTTCCCAGCAGCCCCACAAGCAAGAGCAGCAGGTGCGTGCGCTGTAGCGCCGATGCGATCCGTATTCGTACCACCATATCGTGGAGCAGTTGAGTGCAAGAAAGCACCTGCGCAGTACAACAGCATGGGGGATAAGAACGCGACCTTCGCATCCAAACTGCACAGTAGCCGGTTGGCCACAGAGGGCGCAAGGATTGTACCCACAATCCAAGGCATCTGTGCGGTGAAGATGAACGACTATTGGAAAGGATGGTTTGCTTCACTGGCGTGCCTCCAAGCAGATCCGTCTTCCGGATAAACGTCTGTTACGGTCTCCTAAAGGCGATAACCGGTTGGCCACCGGTATGCGAAGCGTTGCGACTCTGCACGATGTACGGCCTCTGTATCCTGCATCAGCAGCCTGATGCGGACACGCAGTGGACGCGGTTTGGGGTAGAGAGTTGCATTTATCAGCAAGCGTCTTCTATAGCATACGGTTCAAATCCAAAGCCGTCCACCGCCTTGTACAGGACGGCAAACGGCTTCGCATGTACACGCAGACGTGCAGCGATTCGTATTTGAGGACGGACGCTCTACAGCACGGTCTGGAAGAAAAAGAGCTGCAGCGCTCGGGTTAGTCGCTGCTGACAACCGAGAGCGGACGGATCCGAGCGACCTTTGATGCGAGCCCGGCGCCGACCACGGTGTTAACCACAGCTTCAACGTCATCTTTGGTCTGCACGCCGCCGTCGCTGCTATCGAGCGAGGCCTGAGCGGGCATCTCTTGCGCGCTGATGGTACGCCCGGCGCCGTGGCAGGCCGATCCGTAGCTTTTCTGCATGCTGTCGCGCGTGGCCAGCATCACGAATGAGGTGTTGTTGCGCTCGCCCGGCACGATAACCGGCTGGCCCAGCGCACGATACGGAAGCGAGATGCCGGGCGTGCCCGGCCCAAAGGCTCGCGCTGCCCCCTTCCGATGCACGAAGCAGCGCGCATGGTGGTCTTCGACCTGATGCATTTCCACGTGGCCAAGCGTGTGGGCCACATCGTACACCGTGCGCAAGCGATCGCCCAGTCCGCCGAGGGCGTCGTCTGCCGACTCGCGAACGCGGTGGGCCAGCACCTGTCGGTTCGCGTATGCGTAGTTAGCGGCGGCCCGCATGGCCCCGATATAGTCTTCGGCCTCCGACACGTCGAGCGGCATGTATGAGAGGTCGTCGGAGGGGGGCGTAGTGTCGTACTTGGAGCCGGCCTCGCGGAAGCGCTCGATGTAGTCGTCGCACACCTGGCGCCCGTATCCGCGCGAGCCGCAGTGGATGAGCACCGTAAGCCGCCCTTCGCGCAATCCCATGGTGAGTCCCGCCGCGCGGTTGTATACCTCTTCGACCACGCCTACTTCAATAAAGTGCGCGCCGCTGCCCAGCGTACCCAGCTGGCGTGCGCCTGCGGCACGCGCCGCCGCACTTACCTTATCTGGGTTCGACTCGTTGAGGCGCCCGCCCTCTTCGGCACGCACCAGGTCATCTTGGCGGGCCATGTCGCTACGCAGCGCCCATTGGGCTCCGGACTGGGCCACATGGTCGACTTCGCTTTTGTTCAGATGCAAGGAGCCTTCGGCATCGTCGCCGCAGGGAATCGCCTCGGACAGCGCATCGTGGAAGCTGTCGAGATCACCCTCTACATCCGACAGGCGGATGGACGAGCCCAGCAGCCGCACGCCGGTGTTAATGTCGCGCCCAATCGCAGCGGGAGCAATGGCTCCCACCGGATACTTCGACACCGCAACAATACCCACCGGCGCGCCCTTCCCAGGCGACACATCAGGCATCACCATGAGGTGCCCCACCAGCCCTGGCAGGGAAGCCGTCTGAACGATCTGGTCGGCTGTAGGGCCTAACAGGATCCGTTCGAGCAGCGCCTCGTTGGCCAGAAACCGCACCGGCACCCGCATGTCAGGGGCAGCAGAAGCCGGGAGCTCCCAGGTAAAGTCATCGATTTGCGCCACATCAGAACGATCCATACGCATCAGCATACACGCGTCGAGTCTGTGCTATACCACACAGGCAACGCGTGCGTATATTGGGTTATGAGCGAAATATCTACAGTCCGGTTTAACCTCTGTAACATTTTACGTGTTCCGTTCATAGTGGCATGTGCTCTGCCTTTGCACCCGGGAGATGTGCCGCCTTCACTGGCATTTAGCCCCCACTGTACGCCGTATGGATCTCTCGCTACCGCCTCGGTTTAAATCGGCCACGTTTGCGTCGTATGTACCTGCGACGCCCTCGCAAGCAGAGGCGTGCCGTGCAGTAGAGACATTTGTGGACACCGCGCCGTGGAACGACAGTTGGATGCGGACGATCTGGAATCGCCATGTGGGCACCGTCCGGCCGCGTGGGCTTTATCTGGTGGGGCCCGTAGGCACCGGCAAAACGCATCTGATGGCGGCCGCATACCAGACCCTGCATCCGGCCACGCCCTGCGGCTTTGTGCACAGCCGCACGCTCTTTCAGCAGACAGCCCCACCCAAAGCGGTGGCCCGGTCGATTGCTGATCAATGCACGCTGCTCTGCCTCGACGAGGTGGAGATTGACGACCCCGCCAACGAGGCCCGCTTGGTGCATACCTTGCAGGCGCTCGACGCTGCCGGCGTCTACCTGCTGGCCTCCAGCAACGTGCGACCCGAGGCCTTCGCCAAAACCAACGTAGGGCCCACGCGCTTCGAACACTTCTTGCGCAACGCCTTCGGACAGCGCTATGCCTTACAGCCCGTAGAGGGCCCCGACTACCGCCGCGATGGGGCGGTGCAGCATAATCAGACCGGCACTATCTGGGTCGGGCCATCCCACGCAACGCAGAAGCAGTTGGATGCGGCGTGCCAGACGCACGATGCTGCGCTCCGCCTCTCGTTCGATGCGCTCCGCGAGCGGAGTCGCACCACGGCCCACGACGCACTGGTCGACACGCTGGTAGCCCCCGACTGCCTGGCTGTCGAGAACGTAGCGCTCGCCTCAACCGACGACGCCCTGCGCCTGCTCCGCATTGTGGATGCGCTGTATACGCACAACGCCGCCCCCGTGCTCTACATGACGGCCCGTACACCACCCGACGACTGGTTTGCACCCGAGCAGTTTGCTGGACTGGCGCAGGCTATTGCCGAGAAGTTTACGCGCACGGTCTCACGCTTGCATGCGCTCTGCACAGTCGAGCACGTGGCCCACGCATCCCCTGAACCGACACCTGAACCAACAATAGACGAGACGTAAGAGATGTTACTCGGCCGCGTCGACAGGCATGGCCTCCAGCAGGTCGATGGGCGTTCCCCACATACGAATAGAAGGCTGGCCGGGCTTTTCCTCGCCTCGGAAGCGAATCGCAAGTCCATCGGTCTGGAGCGAATCGGGCAGCGACCCACCCGGGTCGTACCGCGTGCTGTCGGAGGTGATAATACCCCAGAAGCCGCCCTCCATCTCCATAAAGACAACGGTGCCGGTGGTGCTTACCAGCTGTTCGGGATTGGGGGCGTCTTCATTAGCAGGATTTGGAGGATCCGTAGGCATAGCGGTGTCAGGAGCCGAGGAGCCGCATCCGCCCAGTACGAGCAGAGCACCCAGCAGCGCAGCTACGCAGAGCCAACTGGAGCGCGCAATGTAAACAGTCATGGTAGGGGATGCGAACGATGAATGCATACAACGAAAAGGAATAGTGCTCGTTAGGATACGACGAAGCCGCTTAGGGCGCAAATCGTTTCGCGTTGTCGGTCATCATCCATAGGACCAACTTGGTTTCGCATTATGAGTCATTTGGATACGCCAACACAGCGCTTGTCGGCACGCGTTACCGGACGCGTACAGGGCGTGGGCTTTCGTCACTTTACCCGCACCACCGCACAGCGGCACGGGCTTACCGGCTGGGTGCGCAACGAACCCGACGGCTCGGTTCGGCTGGAGGCCGAAGGGCCGCGCGCTGATCTCGAAACACTTCTCGATGCCGTGCACGACGGGCCGCGTCCGGCACGTGTCGAATCGGTCGAGGCGGAATGGGCAGCAGCCACCGACACGTTCCACCAGTTTGAGGTGCGGTACGCATGAGCATATCGTTGTTGGGGGATTCGGAGCTGCCTGATGAATGTGCCGTGCATGAGGCGCTGCGCTGGGCGGCCCAGCATCTTGAGGCCGTCGACGGGCGGGCCCATCAGCAGGCGCGATGGCTTCTGGCCGAGGTCCGAGAACAGTCGAGCACCCAGCTGGCTGCCGATGCGCGCGCCCTGCTCACCGAGGCCCAGCGCCAGCAGTTCACAGCGCTCGTGGCGCGGCGCGTGCAGGGCGAGCCGCTCCAGCATGTGCTGGGCCACACCAACTTCTACGGACTGCGCATCCGGGTCAGCCCCGACGTGCTCATTCCGCGTCCCGAGACCGAAGCCGTGGTCGAGCAGGCGCTGGCGCTCCTTGCCGATGTCGAGGCGCCACGCATTTTCGACGCGGGTACCGGCAGTGGATGCATCGCCTGCGCGCTCAAGCATGAACGCCCGGATGCTGAGGTCGCCGCCGGAGATGTGTCGGAGGCGGCGCTCGATATAGCACGCGCCAATGGAGCAGCGCTCGGCCTCGACATCGCATGGCACCCCTTCGACATGGGCGCCCCCGATGCTGCTGCAGCCGTGCCCAACGCGTTGGATCTGCTCATTTCGAATCCCCCGTACGTACCCGACCACGAAGCCGATACGCTCAACGCCGTGGTGCGCGACTACGACCCGCCCGAAGCGCTCTTCACCGGTCCCGATGCGCTGCGCTTCTACCGCGCGCTGGCCCAGTGGGGAGACGCCGCCGTGCGCCCCGGCGGCCATCTGCTCGTCGAAACGCACGCCGATGGCGCCGACGATGTGGCTCATCTCTTCCGTGCGCACGGATGGACAGATGTGCACCAAAAAGACGACTGGACGGGCCGTCCGCGCATGGTGTGGGGACGGCGTTCGTAGCTGGGCACGCTACGCCCCGTACACCCGTGCTGCTTCGCGATGCATGATCGCGTGCAGATCAGCCGTGGCGGCAGGCGTCTCCGCGTATCCCCCCGAAAGCAGGAGCACCGCCGCCAGGTCGCGCTGATGGATCTGCTCCAGCACATAGCCATCACGCTGATGCAAGCCCTCGCGGGTAAGCGACAGGCGTCCGTAGCGGTCGCCTGCCATCACATCGATGCCCGCAAGATAGAACACGAGGTCGGGCTGGGCCGCGTCGAGCACGGCGGGCAGATGCGTCGTGAGCGCCTCCATGTAGGCGGTGTCAGCGCAGCCGTCGGGCAGAGGCACATCGTGGGTCGAGGGCGGCTTTTTGAACGGGTAGTTCTTCGCGCCATGTACCGAGAAGGTGTAGACCTCGGGCACATCGGCAAAGAATGCCGCGTTGCCATTGCCCTGATGCACATCCAGATCCACGATGCAGACGCGCTGAATCCAACATGCTTGTTGCAGCACGCGGATGGCCACCGCCACATCGTTGAGAACACAGAAGCCTTCGCCATGGCTGGGCATCGCATGGTGCGTGCCGCCCGCCAAATTCGCCGCTACGCCGTCTTCAAGCGCCATCATAGCCGCGTTAAGGGTGCCCTGCACGGCCACCCGCGAGCGATAGATGAGGCGCTCCGACCAGGGGAGCCCCATGCGGCGTTCGGCGCGATCGGAGAGTAGGCCCGCCGCCAGTGCGTTTAGGTATTCGGCAGTGTGCACATGTTGCAAGTCGGCCCAGTCGGCCTGACGCGGAGTCACAACTTCGTGGGGATGCAGCAGTCCCTCACGGAGCAGCAGGTCGTGCAGCGCCGGAAACTTGCCCATCGGAAACGGATGGCCGTCGGGCAGCGGCACGTAGTAGCCATCTTGGTAACTGACGCGCATCGATAAAGACAGGGGGATACAGAAGGAAAGGGCAGGCCATACATGCAGCTACTCGTCCGCAAACGCATCGAGCGACTGGTCACGAAAGGCGCCAGTGCCCACGTAGCGCATAAGCAGCATAAAATCGTCGCGCTCTACCGCCCCGGGCAGCGTGCCAATGATCTCGCCCGAGGGCTCCATAAAGGCAAGCGTCGGGAAGCCCCGGGCACCCAGCGTATCCATGATGGCTGGTGATGCCACCGCCTCGCCCCGAAACTGATGGGTTTCTTCCGGGTCATCGCCGTTCACGCGCACCATCACGAAATGCTCGTTCATGAGCTGCTGCACATCTGCATCGGTATACACGTCTTGCTCAATGCGCTGACAGTACGGACACCAGGGCGCATACACATACACAAAGACGAACTTGTCCGCAGCCGCGGCTGCGTCGAATGCATCCGCCATCGTGTGCACCGGCAGCTTGTCGACCCAGGCATCAGGGTCGGATTGCGCGTGGCTTGGACGCGCAAGCAGAAGCGTGGGCACCACAAGTAGAAGAAGGGGGAGGCGAAACACAGTCGTCATAGAGCCGGAAGCATGAGGGGCAGATCCAGTGCAGGGCCGTTGGGTTCAGAACGTCCCGTGCGTGTGGGATGGGTGGCTGTACCACAGGGTTCCTGTACAGGAATGGAAGCAGGTGGCATGGCGGCATCGGAATGCATAGTGCGCACCATCCTATGGCACCTCATCGCGCCACCCGCACAATTTATTAACGCGTGCTGTTGCTGGTGTAGAGAACCGAGGCAATGGTGCCCAGCACTGCCGTGTAGGCCGACGAACCGAGCCACAGCGCATTCACCAGAAAGGTGTTTGTCGTTTGAGCTTGTAGTGCCAGCAGAATGACGAGGAGTCCGTTGTGCATGAGCGTGAGCACGAGTCCGCCCAGAAAGGCCTGCTGGGGTTGGATGAGCACGGCGTTGCGCTCTTCAGTGACGGGGATGCTGCCTAAAAGAAACCCAGTGATGGTTTTAACGATCATGTGCAACCCCCAGGTGCCGTAGGCGATGTCGAGCGCTGCGCCCAGTGCAAAGCCGGCGCCGGCTGCGGTGTGGCGGCGCATATACAGAGCCATCCACCCTAAAAACAAAAGCACCACGTCGGGGGTGGCGCCCCAGAGCGACAGGTGTTGAAGGACCAGCCACTGCGCCAAGACCAGTCCCGCCCCAATCCCAAAATAGCGAAGCTGTGCAGACATGGCAGGTCAAGCAGGATGCGAAAACGTAGCGACGGGTATGGCAGATACGGTCAGCTACAGCACGGTGGATTCTGTAAGCGTCTTCACAATCTCATCCATCGTGCGGCGCACGCGCCACGAGCTGCCTTCGTAGTTGTTGGCCATCATGGAAAAGGCCACGCGCGAGCCATTGGGGCGCTCCGCATAGCCGCTAAGCGCGCGCACATACCGTAGCGATCCGGTCTTTGCGCGTACCGGATACCGCGAGAGGCGATACTCCATCGTGGTATTGCGTTCGCCACTCTCAGCCAGCGAGGCCCTGAAGGCGTCCGCTTCCGGATGCGAATCCATGTACCGAAGCAGGTTTGTGAACGTAATGGGGGCCACCAGATTGCGCCGCGAGAGCCCCGAGCCGTCGTGCACCGCCGGATAGCGCGTCACGCCAGCGCGACGGAGCAGCTGCTCAATGCGCTGCGCCCCGCCCTCTACCGAGCCGCCCCATCCAATGGTGCGCAAGACCTGTTCGGCGTAGAAGTTGTTTGACTTCTTGTTGATGAGCGCCACAATATCCGCCAGCGGTGGCGAAAGCGAGACAAACAGCAGCGTGCCCCGGTCGGGCACTGTGCGAAGCGTGTCTGCGTTGACGCGGGCGAGGTCGGTTGTAATGCCTTCGTCTTCGAGCGCCAGCACCAGGCTGCGCATCGCAAAGTCGGCCGGTTCGGTAACGGGCACGTTCACGGTGCCAATATACGACCGGGCCACGGAGCCGTGCAGCCGAATCGTGTTCGACTCGAACGAGCGGTCCAGCTGCAGCGCGTTTCCGCGCCACCGGCTGCTGGTCGTGGCCTCGTTGCGGAGCGTGATGGCGTCGTTGGGGTAGGCGCGTAGCTCGGGTGGCTGACCGGGTTCGCGGGCCCGAATCTGCACCGACATGACGTTGTCGCTGTACGAGAGCGCGCTGCTGGCGGTACCAATGTAGCGGCTGGCCTGCCGCGTCACGTAGCCAATGTCCCAGCCTTCGGGATAAGCGACCCCGTCAAACTGACGGGCATCGCCGATGAGCCGCCCTTCGATGCGCTCTACGCCCTGCGCGGCCAGCTGCTCGGCCCAGTCCTGCAACGGGTCCGCACGGCGCAGTTCGTCGCTTCCAAACGTGGGATCGCCCGAGCCGCGCATCGTCAGGTCGCCCCGCATCACACCGTCTTCAGTGGTGCAATTGAA
>CAJXLX010000038.1 GCA_913056335.1 uncultured Rhodothermaceae bacterium | reverse complement strand
CCATCCAGAAGACCTTCCAGTTCAAGTCCTTCAACGCCGCGTTCGGCTTCATGCAGCGGGTCGCGCTGGCGGATCTCGGTGCTGCCGAACGTGGGGTCGCCCGACCCGCGCAGCGTGAGGTCGCCGCGCATCACCCCGGATTCGGTGGTGCCGTTGAAGTGCAGTTCGGTTTCGTATCGGTACGAGCTGCCAAGGCGGTCGAGGGCGGCGCTGGTGGTAAGCAGCTTCTGGGTAGAGGCCGGGATGAAGCGGTGGTCGCCCTGGTGGCTGTACAGCACAGCCCCGCTCTCTACATCAACAACATGCACGCCCCAGAAGGCAGGCGACGAAGCAGTGTGTGCGTCAAGCAGCCGATCAATCTCAGCAGTGAGTGCCGAGGGTGCGCCGGTCTGTTGCGCGTGCACCAGGCTGGTGCATCCCACCAGCAGAAGTATGGTGAGCACGAGGGCACGCCAGGAGCGCATGGGAGAGCCAGAAAAGCGTATCATGGTGAACCAACAAGCTCGCAACAAGGAACAGAGCGACAGAAAAGCTGCATTCCTCCCATACCCAGGCCACTGGAAGCGGGTCCCCAGTAGGGCTTCCTTGCGCGGAACTGCACAGCCTACGCAAGGTTGGGGCGCGTGCCTGTTGTCTGTACCGAGATAAATCTGCGCTATTATGCCTCGCACGTCGCGCTCGCGCCGCCGCCCAGCTCCACCTGTCCTGCGCCGTACCAACTATCAGTTGCTTGGAGCAGGTGTGGCAGCCATTGCCATTGGGTTTTTGCTTATGTACATGGAGGGCGCGCTCGATGGCGTGCTTTCACTCTACGTAAGTCCGCTCCTCATTATGGGCGGATACGCCGAGATCATCTACGCCCTGCTGTGGCGGCCCAGCGATGCGGATGTGCCTGAGCCGCCGTCTGCTGCAGACAGCGACGACGCAGACGCCAGCGCGTAGGAGGTTCTGCAGAGCAGGAGGGGCTGTTGCCCGGGAGCAGTATTACGCCGTGCGGTTGGCTACGATTTCGTGCTCAGCGAAGAAGTAGCTGGCCTCTTTTTGGCCGTTCGCAACCGAATCGGAGCCGTGCACAATGTTGGTTGAAATCGAATCCGCAAAGTCAGCGCGGATCGTGCCCTCGTCGGCTTCGTCCGGATTCGTCGCGCCGATCAGGGTGCGGAAGTCGGCAATTGCATTTTCTTTTTCAAGCACGACCGGCACGCACGGACCGCTCGACATGAAGTCGGTCAGCTCGTCGAAGAACGGCTTGTCTTCGTGCACGGCGTAGAAGCCCTCGGCTTCCCGCTTTGAGAGCGTGATCATCTTCAGCGCACGCACGGCAAACCCGGCGTCTTGGATGCGCGCAAGTACGGTGCCGATCAGTTCCTTACGGACGCAATCGGGCTTGAGGATGGCAAGGGTGCGTTCGGTAGCCATGTGGCAGAGCAGGTTAGTACGAAAGGGGTAACGTAACGCGGCAGTATCGCCAATGTAGACGATGCCGACCGCAAATCACGCATTCCGTACGACGGGTTGCCCCATGCGGTGTTGATGTCCGATGAATCACCGGGCGAAGTTGTGTGAAGGGCGTCCGCTCTGGCGTATTCGGGCGGATACAATCGCTATGTGCCCAGCACATCATCCACCGCGAGCACAGCCGGAGCCGCCTTGAGCGGAAATGTCATCTCGTCCCCGCGCTCGTAGATCGTTTGCTCGCGGTAGCTGCCAGACTTGGGCATCTGGTAGGCATGAACCCGGTCCTCATCAAGTGCCACAACCCAGACTTCGGGAATGCCCACCTGCGCATACAGCGGTACCTTCACCTCCTGATCGAACGGGAGTGAGGAGTCGGCTACTTCCACCACGAGCAGCACCTCGTTGGGACGTGGATGGCGAGAGGCGTAGCTGTCGTCGCGCGGTTTGAGCAGCGCTACATCCGGCTCTGGTTCCGAATCGGGCGGAAGCACAATTGGATTCTGGACCCGCACAATGGCGTGGTCATCGACCGCACGCATGAAAATACGGTTGAGGCGATCGACGCACGCAGCATGCCGGCTTCCGATGGGTGACATTTCGTAGATGTGACCGTTCAGCAGTTCAACATTGAGGTCCGGCCCCAGCACACCTGTTTCCCCCATCTGGTGGTAGTCGCTCACCGAAAAGCGATAGAGCGTTGGCTCCGGCAGGATGGCGGGTGCGGAAACAGGCATGGCAGAAGGGCGGGACCTTTATGCAGTTACACGTGCTTCTCGGCATGATACGACGAGCGCGTGAGCGGACTGCTCTCCACGTGTTCGATGCCCTTTGCCTCGCCCACCTCTTTATACCAGGCAAAGGTTTCGGGCTCCACCCAGTCCTCAACCGGCAGATGCATTTTCGTGGGCTGCATGTACTGCCCGATGGTCATCACATCGAGGCCGATCTCCACGAAGTCGTCCATCAGTTCCAGGACTTCTTCGGGGTCTTCGCCCAGGCCTACCATGATGCCGCTCTTGGTGCGCAGGCCATCTTCTTTGGCCCACTGTAGCACATCGAGGGAGCGCTGGTAGTCGGCTTGGGGGCGCACGCGGCGGTAGAGGCGCGGCACCGTCTCCATGTTATGGTTGAAGATATCAGGACGTGCATCGAACACCGTCTGGCACGCCTCGCGGATGCCGCGGAAGTCGGGCGTGAGCACCTCAACGGTGCAGCCCAGTTCATGTAGGCGATTGATGGTATCGGCAAAGATGGGCGCGCCGCCATCCTTGCGCTCATCGCGGTTTACGCTGGTTACGACCGCGTGCTGCACGCCCATCAAGTCGGCGGCTTCAGCCACGCGGCGGGGTTCGTCCCAGTCAAGGCCGTCTTGCGGGCGGCCCGTTTTAATGGCGCAGAACCCACACGAGCGCGTGCAGATGTTGCCCAGAATCATGAACGTAGCCGTGCCGGCACTCCAGCACTCGCCCATGTTGGGGCAGTTGGCGCTTTCGCAGACCGTATGCAGGTCGTGCTCATCGATGATGCTACGCACTTTTTTGAATTCCTTGCCTTGCGGCAGCTTCACGCGTAGCCAGTCAGGCCGCTTGCCTTGCTTATTCTTGTTAGTGTCTTCGACGACCGGAAGCTCAAAAAAGCCAGGATCGCCGTCGCCCGAAGAGGCGAGTTCTTCTTTCTCAACAGAGCGAAGCTGAAGGTCATCAGGAGTTTTGGGAGACGTTGCGCCGGAATCCGACATGCACTAAGGGCGGGGTTTGCGCGAGGCTTTGCGGAACGCAGCAGGGAAAGATTTGCTGCCTTGCACGTAACGAAACACATAGTAGGGCGTTCCTCTGGATGCAACAGTTGCTGCCGAAGGAAAAGCCCTTCCAGTGCTCGCCGATTTCGCTTGACGTATTGCCCCTTCCTGTATGACTGAAGCAGACGTAGCAACCGCTGTACATCCCATTGGACCGAAGGACGTGCGCGACGTGCTTTCGCGCCACATGCTCACTAAGGGCATGATGCGCATGGTGCTCGACATGGACGAGAGTCAGGGCGTGCGCCTCAAAGACAAATCAGGCGATGCCTCGTTCATCGACCTGTTCGGCTTCTATGCCTCCAGTCCGCTGGGAATGAATCATCCCAAACTGGCGCACGATGAGTCGTTTCGGAAGCGCATCATGGATGCAGCGCTCAACAAAATTACCAACTCGGACGTGATGACCGAGCACATGGCGCGGTTTGTAGATACGTTTAGCCGCGTGGGTATCCCGAACTACCTGCCCTACACATTTTTCATTTCGGGCGGTGCCCTTGCCATTGAAAATGCACTGAAGGCCGCCTTCGACTGGAAGGTCCGCAAGAACTTCCAGAAAGGCTACCGGCGCGAGGTGGGCCACAAAGTGCTGCATCTCGACCAGGCCTTTCATGGGCGCAGCGGATACACCATGTCGCTTACCAACACGGCGGATCCGCGGAAAACAATGTATTATCCCAAGTTCGACTGGCCGCGCATCACCAATCCTAAGGTGCACTTTCCCATCGACGAGGCGGAGGAGGAGCGCCTGGTGCACAAGGAGCACGAGGCGTTGCAGCAGGCCAAGCGCGCCTTCCATGAGCACCCCGACGAGATTGCCGCGGTCATCCTGGAGCCGATTCAGGGCGAGGGCGGCGACAATCACTTTCGCACGTCATTCCTGCGCGACCTAAAGGACATTGCGCACGAGAACGATGCGCTCTTTATCTTTGATGAGGTGCAGAGCGGCGTCGGCATCACGGGCAAGTTCTGGGCGCATCAGGCCATTGGTGTAGCGCCAGATATCATGGCCTTCGGCAAGAAGACGCAGGTGTGCGGCATCTTGGCGGGGCGCAAGCTCGACGAGGTGGACGGCCATGTCTTTCAGACGCCGAGCCGCATCAACTCTACCTGGGGGGGCAACCTGGTGGATATGGTGCGCTTCGACCGCATCCTCGAAATCATCGAGGAAGACGAACTGGTCGATCACGCAGCCCGCGCGGGCGATCACCTGCAAGACCGGCTGCACGAACTTGCAGCGACCCACGAAGCGATCACAAACGTGCGCGGACGGGGCCTGATGTGTGCGTTCGATCTGCCTACCAAGGCACACCGGGATGCGGTGCTGGAGCATTGCTTTGAGGAAGGCGTCATTATTCTGGGATGCGGCGACGCCTCCATTCGCTTCCGATCGCCCCTGACGATCACTCCCGACGAGATCGACGAAGGCGTCAGCCGGCTCGATGCAGCGATGACGGCGGCTTCGAAGCATCACGTTGCGTAGCGGTTCTGGCCAAGAGGCCGCTCGAACATGACATAGCTGCTACCAGACAGAGCTGTCAGTTGCCGCTTCTAACATCGCTCTGTGGGCCAGGTATTCACCGGATCCACAGGGGGTTGTGTTAGAGTGCATGCCCCGATTGCAGTTTAACAGCACAGGGCATACTTTACAACTGCTTGTATTCTGTTGATGTCAAAGTCAGCAGCGAGCACCGTGCTTTAGTATCCACCCGAACAGAAACGTAGTCGGATGCCGTTGTTTACTTTCCCGCGCAGGCGCGCCTTAGCCGTACAGGTGCTGCTTTGCAGCCTCATATTCATTGTGGTATGGGCTGTTACCTACCCCGTAGGCGCACAGGCGCAACTGGCCCCAGATCGCGACCTGCGTGTGGTCAACCAGATTCCGTTTGAGCAGGTCATGTCGTACAGCGACGTATGCGGCATCGAGAACGACCCGCGCAATATGGATACCTTCCTGGTATCCGACGCTGTCGTGCCGAAAAATGAGCAGGCCAACATCACGGTAAACTATGGGTCGGGCTTCACCCCCCAAGCGCAAGAGGCCTTCCAGCGCGCGATCGACGTGTGGCGCACGCACATCAGCACACCCGTTGAGATCCGCATCGACGCCTCGTATCAGAGCCAGGATGCGAACACGCTGGCCTCTGCCGGACCGCGCTTCCTGTACGAGCTCACGGACACCAACGACAATAGCTTTATCATTGGGGATGCGCTGGCTGATGCGCTGCTGGGCAGTGACCAAAACCCCGGCGAGCCCGACATCATCGTAAACGTGAACAGCGGGCGTACCGACTGGCACTTTGGTGCTGATAATCCCGGTCCGGCTGAGATCGACTTCACCAGCGTTATTCTGCACGAAATTGGGCACGGACTTAACTTCATAAATCTGGGGGGCGTTGAGGGCGGACAGGGCTCGATTGGTATTGACCAACTGCCCGGCGTACCGGGCATCTTGTCAACCGGCATCGTGCATGAGGATCCGCCCGGCACGTTTAATTCGATCCTCAACGAGTCTCTCTACCCGAACCCCTCTTCGGCACTGGGCGATGCACTGACCAGCAACGCGCTCTTCTTCACCGGAGAAACCACCGATCTAGCGGCTCAAACCAGCACCGGCCCGGTACCGGCGCAGCTGTACGCGCCCAACCCGTACCAGGGTGGCTCCAGCATTGCTCACTTCGACGAGGCAGCGTACCCGGCGGGCGATCCCAACGCGCTCATGACACCGCAAGTCGGCTTCAACGAGGTGGCGCGTGTACCCGGCCCCAATATGTGTGGTCTGCTGGCTGACCTGGGGTGGACGCTCAACGAGGGCTGCCTGCAGTCGGTTGGGTCCACGGTCTTTGCCTTTCAGGCCGCAGCACGCTCTGAATCGGGCAATGCCACGCTGTCGTGGAATACCGGCCCCAATGCCAGCGAAATCGACGAATACATCATCACCACCCGCCGTTTTGGCGAAGCCTTTGGCGAGGAGCGCCTGACCGCCGGATCAGCCGGGTCGCGGGTTGTCTTCCCGGTAGAGGACCTGCCGATGGGCCGCTACACGTTTGAGTTGAGCTGGATACGCAACGACGGGACCCCCTCTGATGTCACGATTACCACCGGTCCTGTCGAAATCAATGCTTACAACATTGCTGCTGCGGTAGAGGGAACGCCGAATAGCCAGGGCCGCGCGCCGGTGGCTGTAACCTGGCAGCTTCCCCCCGACGCCTCCAACTTTCGCTTTGAGGTAGAGCGAGCAGCAGGCGTAGGCCGCGACAATGCCGAGTTTGAGGTCATATCGGATATGCCCATGAGCGGTACAGACACACAGTTTCAGAACCAGGCCGCAGGCCAGTATCTCTATCGCATCCGCGCGACCGACGACGCAGGCAACGTTCTGTTTAGCGAGCCTGTCGAGGCCGAGATTCCGTTCGACGCGCCGGTCGTCTTTACCGAAGCCTACCCGAATCCGACCAGCGGCGACTTTCGCTTCGACGTCACGGCCGAGTCGGCGCAGTCGGTCGATATAGAGGTCTACAACACCATCGGTCAGCGGGTCTACAGCAGCCGCGTGGGCCTGCGCGAAGACGTAGCCCGCACCGTTACCATCGATGGCAGCCGGTGGGCCAGCGGCACCTACTTCGTGCGCATCAGCGGCAGCGACTTCACAGAAACGCGCCGCGTAGCGCTGGTCCGCTAATCGCACAGCGCCCCATACAGGCAAACCAAAAAAGCACCGCCACGTGCAAGCGTAGCGGTGCTTTTCGTTGTAGTATGCTGGAGGGAAGCACAGGCCCAAGGCCCGCCCAGAAGTCCCATCCGGATGGTCTGTTAATCCGTCGCTTGCCCATTAGCAGACGGCGCCGCCGCAGCGTCGGATGCTTCGTCGTTGGTTTCGTCGTCATTCGCGTTGGTGGTCTCCGGGTCGTCAGCCTCCGGGTCGTCAGCCTCCGGGTCGTCAGCCTCCGGGTCGTCAGCCTCCGGGTCTTCC
This sequence comes from uncultured Rhodothermaceae bacterium, assembly GCA_913056335.1. Classification (GTDB taxonomy): domain Bacteria; phylum Bacteroidota; class Rhodothermia; order Rhodothermales; family Salinibacteraceae; genus Longimonas. The sequence goes on along the minus strand of CAJXLX010000038.1, from coordinate 18,196 downwards.
AGGTCGTCGAGGGCCACGCGCGTTACATCTGCAATGGTATCATCCTTCTTCAGGTTGATGACGCGCACGCCCTGCGTGTTGCGGCCCATGGTGCTGATCTCGTCGACACTCGTGCGAATCATAATGCCGTTCTCCGTAATCACCATCAGGTCCTGCTCATCGTGCACGCCCTTGATGGAAGCCAGCGGGCCCGTGCGCTTCGTCTTGTTAAGCGTGATGAGTCCCTTACCCCCGCGTCCTTGCACGCGGTAGCGGTCCAACTCGGTGCGTTTGCCATAGCCCTTGGCCGAGAGCGTAAACACATCGGGGGCTGAGTCTTGATCGGGATCGACCGAGATCATACCCACGAGCGTTTCGTCCGTGCCAAGGCGTATGCCGCGCACGCCGCGCGTGTTACGTCCGGTGTCGCGCACATCGCTTTCGTGGAAGTGCACCGCGTTGCCGCCCGACGACGCCACCACGACCGTGTTCTCGCCGCCGGTGAGCGCGGCCTCGATGAGCGCATCGTCGTCGTCAATCGAGATCGCGATGATCCCGTTCGAGCGCGGACGGCTAAACGCTTCCAGCACGGTTTTCTTGACCTGCCCGTTGCGCGTGGCCATCAGTACGTAATGGCTGTTCAGGAAGTCCTCGTCTTCGAAGTCTTCCTTACTGACGGAGAGCACCGCCCGAATCCGGTCGTCGGGGGCAATTTCGATGAGGTTGCGGATGGAGCGCCCCTTGGCGGTACGGCTGCCTTCGGGGATTTCGAAGACGCGGAGCCAGTAGCATTGGCCGTGGTCGGTAAAGAAGAGCAGCATGTCGTGCGAATGCGTCACGAACAGGTGCTCAATGTAGTCGTCGTCGCGGGTGCCGCTGGCGCGGAGTCCGACGCCACCCCGCCCTTGGGCGCGGTACGTATCCACGCTGGTCCGCTTGGTGAGCCCCTGGTGCGTAACGGTAACCACCACGTGCTCGCGCTCAATCAGGTCTTCGATGATGATATCGCCGCCGCCGGTGTAGTCGATCTCGGTGCGGCGCTCGTCGTCAAAGGCGTCCTTGACGTCCAACAGCTCGCTACGCACCAGAGCCATCCGTTCGCTGCGGTCGTTCAGGATGGTATGCAAGCGCTTGATCTCCTCCATAATGTCGCGGTACTCGCCCACGATCTTCTCGCGTTCGAGTCCGGTAAGGCGGCTCAGGCGCAGGCGCAAGATGGCATTGGCCTGTTCTTCGGTGAGCCAGGCCTGCGGGGGCGCTTGCGGCGTCAGGTTGTCGTAGCCCTCGCCCAAGAGGCGCGAGGCAATCGAAGTGTCTTCTTCGCGGTCAATGGGATGCGCAGCGGGCAAGCCCAGTTCGTCGAGCTCAGCCTGGGTAAGCGGATCGGGGTAGCGCCCGGCAATCAGGTTTTCGCGAGCGTCTGCGGTGGCGGGCGAGTGGCGGATGATCGCAATGACGGCGTCGAGGTTGTCGAGCGCGCGCGTCAGGCCCTCCAGCACATGCGAGCGTTGCTGCGCCTTGTCGAGGTCGTACTCGGTGCGCCGCTTCACAATGGTGTGGCGGTGCTCCACGTAGTGATGCACCGTTTCTTTCAGGTTTAGCACACGCGGACGTCCATTCACGAGTGCCACTACGTTCACGCCAAAGGTGTCCTGCAGGCGCGAGTGCTTGTAGAGCTGGTTTTTGACGACAAGGGGCACCGCATCCTGCTTTAGTTCCACGACAATGCGCATCCCGTCGCGATCGCTCTCGTCGCGCAGGTCCGAAATGCCCTCGATGCGTTCGTCGCGCACGCGCTTCGCAATGCGCTCAATGAGCGTGCTCTTGTTGACCTGGTACGGAATCTCCGTAATGACCAGCCCCATTCGGCCTTTGCGGATCTCTTCCTCGTGCATCTTGGCCCGCATAATGACGCGTCCGCGCCCGGTGTGGTAGGCCTCGTACACGCCCGCGTATCCATAGATAATGCCGCCGGTGGGGAAGTCCGGCGCGGGCAGATGCTCCATCAACCCGTCGATGTCGATCTCGGGGTTGTCGATGTAGGCCACCACCGCGTCGATTGCTTCGCCCAGATTGTGGGGCGGAATCTTCGTGGCCATGCCCACCGCAATGCCGTCGGCCCCGTTCACGAGCATGTTCGGGAAGGCAGCCGGCAGCACAGTCGGCTCGTCGAGGGTACCGTCGAAGTTCTCCTGCGTAGAAACGGTCTCCTTGTTGATGTCGTCGAGCATGCGCTCGGCGATCTTGACCATGCGCGCCTCGGTGTACCGCATAGCCGCGGCCGAGTCGCCATCAACCGAGCCAAAGTTGCCTTGGCCGTCCACGAGCGGGTAGCGCATCGAAAAATGCTGCGCCATACGCACCAGCGTGTCGTAGACCGACGAGTCGCCGTGCGGATGGTACTTACCCAGCACCTCGCCTACGATACGGGCGCACTTCTTATAGTTAGAGCCAGCAGTAAGCCCCAGTTCGTGCATGCCGTACAGCACGCGCCGATGCACGGGCTTCAGGCCGTCGCGCACGTCGGGCAAGGCACGGCTCACAATGACCGACATCGAATAGTCGATGTAGGAGGACTTCATCTCCTCCTCGATCTGGATGGGGATGATGCGGCTGTCGTCGGTTTCCATACTCCAGTAGCCTGTATACTCGTCTCAAAAAGAAAAGGCTTGCCGGCCCATTACACATGCGACGAACGCACTTTAAACGGGCGTGTATGGCAAGCACAGCAATATACAGACCATGCAGCGAAATAGCTACCTTTGCGCGGGGAGGTAGTGGCATCAATACAGGGTCTTAGGGGTTCTTCATGCACGCGGGCGAAATGCGTACCGTCGTAGATGCATGCATCATAGAGCCACAACACGCTGAAATATGGGTTGGATTCGACGTGCGCTGCTCGTTATCTTACTGGGAATGCTGGGCGCTGCAGCCCTGCACATGTCCAAAGCCCCTGCTGCTATGTCCGACACAGGTCCTGTTTCCGAGCGTCCCGATACAGTCCGTACGCCTGCTGGGCTCGATGTGCAAGGCCATCGTGGGGCGCGCGGGCGCCGCCCCGAGAATACGGGGCCCGCGTTTCAGTATGCGCTGGAGCAAGGCGTGCCCACGCTGGAAATGGATGTGGTCATCAGCGCCGACGACCAGGTCGTCGTTTCCCACGAGCCGTGGATGAATGCGGAGATCTGCACGGCTCCCGATGGCACGCCCGTCTCGAAGGACAAGGCGCAGCAGCACAATCTGTATCGCATGACGTATGAAGAGATTGCTGCGTATGACTGCGGACAGCGGCAGCATCCGTCTTTTTCCGAGCAAATGCCTGAACCCGCGTCTAAGCCGCTGCTGCGCGATGTGATTGCACGCGCGGAAGCGTTTGTGCGAGACACCGGGCGCGATGCGGTGTTCTACAACATCGAAACGAAAAGCCGGCCGGCGTGGGAGAGCCGCTTCCATCCGCCGCCCGATGTGTTTGCGCAGCATCTAATTGACGTGATTGAGGCCGCCGGGGTATCCCCCCGAACCACGGTGCAGTCGTTCGACCCGCGCACGTTGCGCTACACGCGCCATGCCGCCCCAGGCCTCCGGCTGGCGCTACTCGTTGCGCAAGACGGCGATGCCGGGCTTGCTGAAAACCTAACGACACTGGGCTTTGTACCTCATATCTACAGTCCCAACTACCAGCTGGTCGACGCGGCCCTTGTTAATACGGCCCACACGCGCGGCATGCAGGTTATACCGTGGACAGTTAACAATCGGAATGCCATGCGCCGCCTTGTAAATCTGGGGGTGGATGGATTCATCACGGACTACCCAGACCGGGGGATGCGCCTGCGTAGCGAGTAGATACGCAGGCCCCCCACAGCATGCCGCAGGTCGACACGTCGTACAGCGATGCGGCATGTGTGAATGAAACGAAGCGAAACAATCGCTTCATAGAGTGGGTGGATTTCGCGTACGCTTCCTACATTCCTGTAGAATCAAGAGCGTACTTTTTTGCAGAAGCTCCTGCTGTTATGCCTGTGTCGCGTCGTGCCATTCAAATTGCCATTGGTCTGGGCCTGGTAAGCGCGGGGCTATTGGCAGGCATTCTGTTTATGCTTGTAACGGCTCCTGAGCCGTTGGCCCCCGAGACCCAGCAGCTGCGTCCGCGCATTGAGCTGGGGGGAAATACGGTGGCCCTGCCACAGGCGTCAGCCAACGACAGCGCAGCCACACCCGTTGCCACGCCCAGCCTGCGAGACCTCAACGTGGCGTTTCGCCGCGTGGCCGAGCGTGTGCGGCCCACGGTTGTGTTCATTCAGATTGAGTCACAGCGCAGTGAAGAGCGCACGTTTCAGTTCGATGGCGACATGGAGCGCTTCATGCCGCCGCGTATGCGCCAGAGCGTGGGCAGTGGAGTCATTCTGAGTGCAGAGGGCCACATCGTAACCAACCAGCACGTGGTTGAGCAGGCGCAAGCCATTCGCGTAACGCTGCCCGACAAACGGCAGTATGAGGCGCGCATCATCGGCACCGATCCGTCTACCGATCTTGCCGTTATTAAGGTGGATGCCGACGAGCCGCTTCCCACCGCTCCGCTGGGCAATTCCGACAACCTGCGGGTGGGCGACTGGGTGGTGGCGGTGGGCAATCCGTTCCGCCTCACCTCGACCGTAACCGCGGGCATCGTGAGCGCACTGGGGCGTCAGGTCGACATCATCGAGGATACGTTCAGCATCGAAGACTTTATTCAGACGGATGCGGCGATCAATCCGGGCAATTCGGGCGGAGCACTCGTGAACCTGAACGGCGAGCTCGTAGGCATTAACACCGCCATTGCCACGGAAAGTGGCTCCTACGAAGGGTATGGTTTTGCCGTGCCTACGCAGCTGATGCAGCGCGTGGTAACGGACCTGATTGAGTTTGGTGAGGTGCAGCGCGGCTACCTGGGCGTGAGCATCGAAGAGGTCGACGCCGAGCGCGCCGAGCGCCTTCGCATGGATCGCATTCAAGGGGTGTACGTGGGCACCGTACGGCCCGGCGGGGCTGCCGACCTGGCGGGCCTGCAGAACGGCGACGTAGTCCTCGCTATCGACGGGCGGCCTATCAATGCGCCAAACACGCTGCAAAGCGCGGTAGCCCAGCGCCGCCCTGGTGAAAGCATGGAGCTGCGCATCTGGCGCAACGGCGCGGAGCAAACCCGGCGCGTCAGCCTTATGGGCCGCGACGCAATGGCCTACCAGGAGTGGATGAACGACCTTGAGGGCCCAGGCGATAGTACCACCCGTTCCCCCAACACGCCCGGCCCCACCGATCCGCCCCAGTCTACCCCCGAGTCTGACGCCACCACAAATTTACCCGCCTGGGGACTCGGCCTGCGTGCGCTGAGCGACACACACCGCACTGCGTTTGGCGTTGACCAAGGCGCTTACGTGGTGTTTGTCGAAAATGGAGGCCGTGCCCACACAGCAGGCCTTGTGCGCGATGTGGTCCTCACGCACGTTGCAGACGAACCCGTGGCCGATGCTGCCGATGCCAAACGCAGCTTTGAGAGCAGCACGTCAGATCGTATACTGGTGCGCACGCAACGCCGTGATGGTACCGGCGCCTTCTACGAAATTGAACGACCCTAACCCGCATCGTATCTGTAAAGAGCGATGCAAACAGGTCCCGTGAGCACACCGGGGCCGTCCCCATTTTTCTGCTGATTAGTTCCACCCCCATGATCCGATACCTCACCGCTGGCGAGTCGCACGGCGAAGCACTCATTGGCATCGTCGAAGGCATGCCCGCTCATATCCCCCTGGCTCCTGCTGATATCAACGAGCATCTGGCGCGCCGCTGGCTCGGCTACGGGCGGGGCGGACGCTCAAAAATCGAGAACGACAAGGCGCATATCTACTCAGGCATCCGGTTTGAGAAAACGCTGGGCAGCCCCATTGCCATGCGCATCGACAACGGTGCGTACGAAAAAGACAAAGCAGGCTGGCCCGAGAAGATGTCCATCGAAGGGGATGGCGAGGGCGTTGAACCCGTTACGCTGCCGCGTCCCGGACATGCCGACCTGGCTGGGATGCAGAAGTACAATTTCGACGACATGCGCCCGGTCATTGACCGCAGTAGCGCCCGCGAAACGGCCATGCGCGTAGCGTGCTGCTCCGTGGCCCGCACGCTGCTGCGCCGCCTGGGCATCGAGGTGGGCAGCCACGTAACGCGCATCGGCGAAGTGGGCTGGGAGGGGCCCGATGCGTGGTACGACCGCGTTGAGTCGCTCATTAGCGGCGACGGTAGCGCTCGCGCCGTCTACGAGCAGGCTGACAACAGCGCTACCCGCATGCTGGATGAGGCGATGACCGAGCGCTGCATCGAGCATATTGAGCAGGCCAAGGCCGACCGCGACTCGCTCGGCGGAACCTACGAGGTCATTGCCACGGGGGTACCGCCCGGTTTAGGCTCGTACGTGCACTGGGATCGCCGCCTCGATGGACGTCTTGCGCAAGCCATCTGCTCCATTCAGGCACAGAAAGCCGCCGAAATCGGCGATGGCGTGCGGAGTGCAGGCCGTCCGGGCTCTAAGGTGCACGACCCTATCCTGCCTGGCGAAGGCGATGAGTATCCACGCCGCACCAATCGTGCTGGGGGGCTCGAAGGCGGTACCACGAATGGGATGCCCATTGTAGTGCGCGGCTACATGAAGCCCATTCCCACGCTCATTAAACCGCTCGATTCGGTCGATACCGCCACGGGGGAGGCGCAGCCCACGCGCTATGAGCGCAGCGACATTACGAGCGTGCCCGCGGCCTCGACGGTGGCCGAGGCCACCGTAGCATGGACGCTTGCCGAGGCGCTGCTCGAAAAGTACGGAGGGGACACCTTCGACGATCTCAAAGCGCATATTGAACATGACCGTGCCGCACGGGGGCAGTAAGCCGTATGGCGCATTGCCCGAACAGCGCATTCCCTATCATGTAATGCAGGGGGTAAGCAAGGAGGGCCCCACTACATGGGAACGAGAAAGATACGGACAGGTGGGGCAGGAAACCAGGCTTCGACGTGATCACCTCCAGCAGGGCCCCGCGCCGAGTTGCTTCTAACGGAAGCCACTTGTATCTTACGTGAGGCGTGTAACACTTGCAATCATTGCGTTATATCTTTCAAACCAGCTTGCGATTTCCCACAGTTGGCATGTCGCTATTTGCTATACTCAATACAGCAGCCGGTGCGCGGGTAACGAGGGTCAGTTAGGCAGAGCACGTTCTCTGGCTACCCCTTCCACGGGCGTGCCAACAGCATCTGTAGCGCCCAAATGGGGACGGTAGCAAACCGGTCTGCTGCAACCGCTTGGTGGAGATAAGAACAACTTTTCCACGTAACGGAATGTACTCTGCAGAAGAAGCACCTCCACCAAAATTGGCGATGCCGTGACTCACGAAAATATTCATAGACAGACTCCTGCAAGCTTTCCGGTTTAGCGCTGTAGAGTCTCCTTTTGCTTGTACATGCCCATGATGATGCATAGCTCCTTCTCGTCATGCATCGCCGCGATGCCAGCCCCGATTGTTCTGGTGGATGCAGAAGGCCATATCCACGCTGAGAGTGAGGGCTGGACCCGTGCGTTTCGTGCCCTGGTGCCGCACGCAGATGCCACAGCCGCGCTGTTCGACCTGATTGAGGACGCCGATGGGGCCTGGCATGACCTTCTTACGCGGGCTCTGCGCGAAAACCGAACGCTGCGCGGCACCCAGCGGCGTATGGTCTTCGTAGGAACCGGGCCGCGCTGGGTCAACTGGACGCTGCGTCCGATGCAGCACGCCGAGACGGCCGAGACGCCACCCGAGCGGGCCATGATCTACATGACCGATCGTACCAGCGAGCGCCACACCGACCGCTTGCGTCAGCAGGTCGAGGCCCGGTTCGATACGCTGCTCGACACCATCCAAGAAGGCGCGCTGCTCATGGACAGCGACGGCGTTTTTCGCGATTGCAACGACACCGTGCCCGAAATCTTTGGCCGCTCGCGCTCCGAAATTATCGGTTCCCGCTTCAGCGATGATAAGTGGAGTGGCCTGCGTCCCGATGGTACGCCACTGGCCAACACCGAATTTCCGTTCTGGGTCGCGTACTACGAGCGCAAATCCGTAATGGGCAAGGTCATGGGCATCTACCCGCCCGACGCGCCCCCCCGCTGGATCCGCGTAAACGCACGCCCGCTCTTTGAGCTCGACGAAGCCGACCCATACGGCGTGTTTATTTGCTTTGAGGACATCACAAATGAGCAGCTCAAAGACGAGGCGCTGCAAACCTCGCGCGATGTGCTCTCCAGCGTGCTCACCAGCTCGCTCGATGGCATTCTGGTATGGACGGCCCTGCGGGATACGCGGGGTACGATCGTCGACTTTGAGTGTGTACTGGTGAATCCGCAAGGCGAAAAGCTGCTCAAGGTGTCTACCGAAGAGATGGTGGGAGCACAGATGCTGGAACTGCTGCCGGAGCACGCCGACCAGGGGCTGTTCGAGGCATTTGTAGATGTGGTGCGCACCGGCCAGCCGTACGAAGATGAACTGCGCCTGGCGGATACAGAGGGCGGTATGACGTGGTGCCAGGTGATGGCTGTGAAGATCGAAGACGGCATTGCTGTAACCTTGCGCGACGTGTCGGAACGACGCGAGGCGGCCCAGGCAATGTCTGTCGCCAATGAAAAGCTGGAACAGCGCAATCGGGCCCTGCGCGACTTCGCGTATATTGCCTCGCACGACTTGCAAGAACCGCTACGCAAGATCAGTGCGTTCTCGAACCTCGTGATGCAGGACTACGGCGATAAGGTCGACGAGACCGGCCGCCACTACCTGGAGCGTATGGAGGACGCATCGCGCCGCATGTCGCAGCTCATCTCAGACCTGCTTGTATACTCGCGCATCACCACGCGGGCACGCCCCTTCGAAGATGTCGATCTGAATGCGATCGTGAACAACGTGCTCAACGACCTCAGCATGCGCATTGACGACGTGGAAGGGACCGTGCGCGTCGATGAGATGCCAACCATTGAGGCCGATGCCACGCAGGTGCGCCAGCTCATGCAGAACCTGATCGGAAATGCACTCAAGTTTCATCGGGCTGAAGTGCCGCCCGAAATTGACGTGACCACGGCAGTCGTTAGCCTCGATGCGCTCAACACAGACGTTCCTGTACAGGCCAACTGCACCGAGGTGTGCCGGGTGCGCGTAGCCGACAACGGCATCGGCTTTGAATCAAAATACATAGATCGTATCTTTACTCCGTTCCAGCGCTTGCACGGGCGTAGCGAGTATGAGGGAACGGGTATGGGGTTGGCCATCTGCCGACGCATTGTGGAGCGCCATGGCGGTAGCATTGCCGTAGAGAGTGTGCCCAATGAAGGCACCACGTTCACTGTGTGGCTCCCAGTACGCCGAACGCCTTCTTCTAACGACGCGCCTCCGGCGCCTACTCAGCATGACCAATCCACGACAGAAACGATCCTGGATGAGTGACGAAAGTATCCGTATCCTGTTGGCCGAAGATGACCCCGACGACCGGCTTCTGACGCGCCAAGCATTGAAGCGAAGCCGTCTGGCCAACACGATTTCAATGGTCGAGGATGGCGAAGAGCTCATGCAGTACCTGCGCCATGAAGGGCCGTACAGCGATCCTGAAGATGCGCCCCGCCCGGGCCTTATTCTGCTCGACCTGAATATGCCGCGCATGGATGGGCGCGAGGCGCTGAAGCTCATTAAGTCGGATCCGGCCCTGCGCCGCATCCCCATTATTGTGCTTACAACCTCGGAGGCTGAGCAAGACATTTTGCAAAGCTACGACCTGGGCGTGAACGCGTTTGTGACCAAGCCCGTTACGTTCGACGGACTCGCTGATGCCATTCAAGCACTCGGCGACTTCTGGTTCGAAATCGTGAAGCTTCCCCCGCAGTACGAAGAAACCGAATGATGACCACCACAGAGGTGATCGATGTACTTCTCGTTGAAGATGACGAGGATGACTACGTCATCACGAAGGCGCTGCTGTCGCGAGCTGAAAGCATTGACTGCAATCTGGACTGGGCCACCAGCTACGACGATGGACTCGATGCCATCTTGTCGGGCGAGTATGACGCGTGCCTGGTTGACTATCGCCTGGGCGCCCACACGGGGCTCGACCTGCTACATGCGGTAAACGAGCAAGGCAGCCGCACTCCCATCATTTTGCTGACCGGCCAGGGCGATCTCGAAATTGACCTTACGGCAATGGCTGCAGGGGCAGCTGACTATCTCTCCAAGGAGCAGATCGACGCGCCGCTCCTGGAGCGCTCGATTCGCTACGCTGTAGAGCGCGCCCAGGCCGACCAGCGCATCCGCGAGCAGGCTGCCCTGCTCGACAAAGCCCGCGACGCCATCATTGCCTACGACATGGACGGCACCGTCGTCTACTGGAATAAAAGCGCCGAGCGCCTCACGGGCTGGTCGGCCGAGGAGATGCTTGGAGAGGCCGCCCGCGAGCGCCTCTACACCGAAGAACAGCGCGAAAAGCTGGAGGAATGCTTCTCCACTATCGAAGAAAAAGGCGAATGGACGGGCGAGCTGCGCCAGCAGACCAAAGACGGCGAGGAGCTCGTGGTAGAAAGCCGCTGGACGCTCGTGCGCGACAATGCCGGCCACCCATCGTCGGTGCTCGTCATCAACACCGATATCACGGAGCGTAAGCAGCTGGAGATGCAGTTCTTGCGTTCGCAGCGCATGGAAAGCATTGGGCGCCTGGTGGGCGGCATTGCGCACGACCTGGGTAACTTGCTCGTGCCCATCTTGCTTGGCGTGAAAGTGTTGCAGCAGCGCTTCGACGACGACAGTCAGGTTGAGCGTACGCTCTCGATGATCCAGAAGAGCGCCGAACGCGGCTCCGACATGGTCGACCAGGTGCTGGCCTTTGCGCGCGGCGTTGAGGGCGAACGCGTGACCCTTGATCCGGGCGCGATCATCGACGAGGTCGATAAGATCATCCAAGAAACGTTTCCTGATCGTATCACCGTGAAGACCGAGGTCGACGATAGCCTCGACACCATCGTGGGCGATGCTACACAGGTTCAGCAAGTGCTCATGAACCTGAGCGTGAACGCCCGCGACGCCATGCCCGATGGCGGCACCCTGGCCATCGAAGCAGAAAACGTCGACCTGTCCGAGTCCGATGCCCGCCGCAACATCGACGCCGAGCCGGGGCCGTACGTACGCATTACCGTGTCGGATACCGGCACGGGTATCCCCGACGACGCGCTCGACAAGATCTTCGAGCCGTTCTTCTCCACAAAGCCCGAGGGCGAAGGCACCGGCCTGGGCCTCTCCACCGCCTATAGCATCGTAAAGAGCCACGACGGCTTTATCGATGTGCGCAGTGAGGAGAGTAAAGGCACCACCTTTCGTATTTTCTTGCCGGTGACCATCGCGGAGAATGGAGAGGCCGATTCGGCCCCCGATTCGGGCGATACACACGGTCAGGGCGAGGTGGTGCTCATTGTCGACGATGAGGAGTTCATCCGCGATACCGCGCAGCAGACGCTTGAAAGCGCAGGCTACCGCGCCATCGTGGCTGCCGATGGCGAAGAGGCCCTGGAGCTTATGGAAGACTACAGCGATGCCGTCGATGTGGTTATCACCGACCTGCGGATGCCCAACATGAACGGCCACGAACTCATCGATGTGCTGCACGAGCAGTACCCGGCGCTGCCTATCATTGCGGCAAGTGGGGCCTCCGACAGCGAGGCCGATGGGCCCATCGAGTCGGGGGCGCGCAAGTTCTTGCCCAAGCCCTTCACGGCCGAGAAGCTCTACGCCGCCCTACACGAGGTGCTGCACACCTCCGCGAAAGTTGGGTAGGCTGCATGCTGCCCGCGCACCTACAGGCTACGAAAAGTTGGTAGTGGATAGACGTTAAGTGATAGCTTCCCTGATAAAAATTTTTCCTGAGGCGAACGATCCCCCGCTCGCCTCGGTCGGAGACGTCCGCGCCGGGGCGCTCCCAGCCTCCGGCTACAGGCTCATTCCGCCCATCACGTAGCATTGAACCGCTACCGAAAAATTAAGGGGGATACGCAGGCATGCACTCGTACCTTCGTCCGCACGCATCTCCTACGGAGCAGGGTTATTGCAACATTTGGACGCTTTATTGCGCGGCTGGGCGAACTGCACAAAACAGCCTGCCGTTGCGCATTATGCAATTGTTCTTCGCGTCCCACAGAGGCGCGCCCTGCTGATCCCATAGCCCCGCCTGCGTATGTCCTGGATGAACCGCCTTGTGCATCGTGACGATGCCTCGCTCAACACTTCGACTCAGCCTGTCTCTCCCGGCCCTAACGCTCCCCACGCCGTTGTCATCGGTGCGGGACTTGGCGGACTCGCTTCGGCCATTCGGCTGGGCGCGCGCGGCTACCGCGTCACGCTGCTGGACCGCCTCGATCAGCCCGGCGGGCGCGCTCGCGTCTTCAAGCAAGACGGCTTTACGTTTGATGCCGGCCCTACCGTGGTTACCGCGCCCTTCTTGTTCGAGGAGCTGTGGTCGCTCTGCGGCAAATCCCTTGAGGATGACGTGGAGCTTGTCCCGGTCGATCCGTTCTATCGCATCCGTTTTCACGACGGGACCCACTTCGACTATTCGGGCGACTCCGACACCATGGAGCGCGAAATCCGCAAGTTCAACCCGGCGGATGTGGAGGGCTACCGGCGTTTCCTGGAGAAGAGCGAGGAGATCTTTGAAATCGGATTCGAGGAGCTGGGCCACGTGCCGTTCCACAACTTGAGCGACATGCTCAAGATCGTGCCCGCGATGATGAAGCTGGAGAGCCATCGCACCGTCTACAGCCTCGTCTCCAAATATGTGGAGCACCCGAAAGTACGCAAGGTGCTTTCCTTCCACCCGCTGCTTGTGGGCGGCAATCCGTTTAGCACGACCTCCATCTACACGCTCATTGCGTTTCTGGAGCGCAAGTGGGGTGTGTGGTACGCGATGGGCGGCACCGGATCGCTTGTCAGCGGCATGTCGAACCTGATCGATGGCCTCGACGGCACCACGCAGCGCTACAATGCCGATGTGGAGCAGATTCTCGTGGATGGCGGACGCGCCAGCGGCGTGCGGCTGAGCGATGGCGAGGTCATCGACGCCGACATCGTCGTGTCGAATGCTGATGTGGGCTACACCTATCGCCACATGATCCACCCGTCGGATCGCAAAACATGGACCGACGAGCGCGTGGAGAACATGAAGTACTCCATGAGCCTGTTCGTCTGGTACTTTGGCACCAACCGGCAGTACGACGATATTGAGCACCACACCATCTTGATGGGCGAGCGCTACAAGAGCCTGCTCGACGACATCTTCAACAAGCAAGAGCTGGCCGACGACTTCAGCCTCTACCTGCACCGTCCCACCAAAACCGACCCGTCGATGGCGCCCGAGGGCCACGACGCCTTCTACGTGCTGAGTCCGGTGCCGCACCTCGACAGCGGCGTGGACTGGCGCATGCAGGCCGAGCCGTACCGGCAGTCGGTGGAAGACTACCTGTCCAAAACGGTCATGCCCGACCTGGGTGAGCACCTCGTGACCTCGCGGATGCTCACGCCGCGCGAGTTTCAGATGGAGTACAAGAGCCTGAAGGGTGCGGCGTTCAGCGTAGAGCCGATCTTGCAGCAGAGCGCCTGGTTCCGTCCGCACAACGAGAGCGAAGACATCGACCACCTGTACTTCGCCGGCGCGGGTACGCATCCTGGAGCCGGCATGCCCGGCGTGCTCTCCACCGCCCGCGTCCTCGACAGCATCGTCCCCGACCCCGATGCACTGCGCCCAATCAATCCGAAGAAAGCATCGGTGGCGGCGTAACAAGAGGATACTTTTATTGACGACGTTTCCCATGCCGTCGCAGCGTTGCTGCGGCGGCACGCGTTGTTGGGGGCCATTTAGAATATGCCGGATACGGCGCTGAGATGCAGAATGAGCGTACGCTGTGTTGTGACAGCGACATGGACGGTATCCGTAGAATATGGGTTACACCAAATCCGCGTGCTCTATTGTATTGTGGGGGCGCTACCCCCAGAACGTCATCCTGGACAAGCGAGCTTGCGAGCGCGATCCAGGATCCAGAAAGGGAAGCAGAAGCAGCCTCGCATGTATGGCGGTAGGCCTCAAGTTGAAGGTTTGGGGCGGTTTGGAGGCTTCGACTCTCACCCGCAGCATGGATTCCAGACGTATGGTAGGGGTGTGTTGAATGCGAAAGCAGAATGCCCATCCGTCCATAACATCCATTGGTCTCTCCCTCTATTCGTGCCTGAAGTCCGGCACATCGCAGAAACATAACACCACAGCGACTTAACCAGATTTGGTGTTATAGCACCTAGAAACGAGTCCGCAGAGCGGTGCGTTAGTTTCTATGACTCGTTTTCCAAAACCAATGATCCATATGTTTGAGCCTCTCGAAGTCAAAGCACTTGCGAACTACCGCATCTGGATTCGTTACGTGGACGGCTCAGAAGGAGAAGTCGATCTGTCGCATTTAGCAGGGAAAGGGGTATTTGAGTTCTGGCAGGATGAGAAGAAGTGGAAGAACGTCCGGATCGCCGACGATGGAGCCATTCGCTGGAGTGATGCGGTTGAGCTCTGCCCGGACGCGACGCACATGAAGCTGACGGGCAAATCCCCAGAGGAGGTATTTTCGAAGCTGAAGTCGACGGCCCATGCCTGAGCTTTGTCGATTTTACGGGGTGCGGATCAAGATGTATTACGACGATCATAATCCGCCTCACTTTCATGCCGAATATGCGGGAGACGAGGCGCTGATTGCGATTGACACGTTGGGTAGTGGGTAGACGCCAAGTGATAAAGCGAAGAGACATCGCACCCTCGTTTCGTTCGAACCCCCTCTCCCTTCGGGTTTCTCCCCCTTTTCCAAGGGAGAGATGTCGGTAGACAGAGGGGGTTGAGCAGACTACGGTGATGTAGCCCAGATGACAATCACTTACCATTGAACCGCTACCACACGTTGAATGTAATGGCAGGTCAGCTCCCGAGTCGTGCCTTGGGATTGGTGTACGAGTGGGCCGGGAAGCACCGCGCGGAACTCAGGGAAGCATGGAAGCGCGCGAAGAACTTGGAGCCAACCGGAAAGATCAAGCCGCTCGAATAAGCAGGAAGGCGCGGTAACTCATCATTGCAACTGACGACGAGCTGAAGCTCATCTCTTTCGTCGTCTCTCTGCTGGCTGTTTCGTATGTTGGCGTGCTCCGCGCAGTTGAATTCCACCGTTACACCACGATATAAGCTGCATGTCTCAGCCTGATGGTTCGATATCTCCGATTGGGCACATTCTCAGCTTGGGCAGTATGCACTTCGTTGTGCAAATCGTTGCGCTTGTGCTCGACTTCTCCGCCGTAATGCGCAGGTTTGATACGCCCGATCCAGCCGCCCCGCTTTCCTTCTACGAGCGCGCTCTTGAGGCGTCGTGGACCGTTTTATCGTTCCCTATTGCCTGGCCCTTACTGGAGATATGGCCACGTGGCGCAATCGGATTTCCGCTGAGCTACATGCCGTTCATACTAAATAGTTTACGCTCTGTCTGAAAAGTCAGCGAGTCAGGCGAGCGTGAGGCGGGGAGCTTCGCAGCAAGGCGTTTGAAGCAGCCGTAGCGGGAGCTACGGCGATGCAGAACAACGCTGCTGCGGAGGTCATCCGACCGCGCGTAGCCCGCGAAGAGTTTTCAGACAGAGCCCAGTCTGGGGGCTGGCACTTGCATACTGCTGGCGCTGGTGGAACGGAAGGCGGAAAGAAAATGAAGCCGACGGCGCCACCTGACAATGTGCAGCAACTGACTGTGGGCTTAACCCACGAAAAGACAGAACTGAGAGTTGTGGACGTGAAGAAACGCATTACCCACACATAAAAAATGCCCCGACAGTTGATAAGACTTCGGGGCGTGGCTACGGTAGGGGATCGCTTAATAAATCCCAGGCCCGTAGCTACCAAGGTTCACGAGCCACACGGCCCACTGTTCCAACTATCACTGCGGGGGCGGCCCTGCACGAAGCACCATCAGCCCGTCAACAACCCCGCCCGGTCAACGAAAGGGGAGACATGGACCACGACCGCGCTGCCAGGGACGTGCCCATCCCCGGCGACGACCTGCCATGCTCAGCCATCTGGACCCGCGACTGAAGGAAGCGACCGGCACCAAGACGCTTCAGGATGCGCTGGATGCGGCGCTGTGATGCAGGATGAGCGCACTCCTGGGTGATGGAATGTGCTGTGTGAAGACTGTGGACGGCATCCATGATGCGCTTACGCAGCGCCTCGGAATGTGCTTGATTCTGTGAAGGTTAGGTGGTACCTTTCTTGTGGATATGCGGATGGTATCCGTAGAATACGAGTTATGCGCACCAAGCTATTCTAAAACCAGCTGTTTGTCAGCAAGAGAAGATGGACTGGGACATTGACGAGGCGGCAGAGTCACTCACGAATGCTTTTAGCCGGAACTCGGAAACGGACTTATTAGAGTTGTTGCGAAACAACTCTTTCCTCTTCTACGACTTGGTTGGTCGAAAATATGGTGTGCAACCGATTTTCCATGAGGTTCGGTTCGGAGCAAAGTTAAGGTGCGACTTTGCCTGGGTGAATGATCATTCTTACGGACCGGAGTGGGTACTTGTAGAGGTTGAGAAGCCGGAAATGAAGTTGTTTACTCAAAAGGGAGAACCGAGTCATCAGCTAAACCACGCAATTGAGCAGGTTAGGTCATGGGATCGGTACTTTGAGGATAATCCTGGAAGCAAGAAGGAAATCTTTGGTGCTGTGCACAACTTCAGATTCGTGGTAGTGGGGGGGCGACGACAAGATTGGCAGAAAGAGCCGCCCCTTAAATGGCGCAGTCACTTTAACAAAAGAAATAATATCGAGATCAAGTCTGTCGATGTGTTTTTAGATGCTATTGACTCCATTCGAGACGACCCGAATGAATTCTGGAGTTTTAAAGAACATCCGGTTTCACTTAAGGAATCTGAGCTTACAGAATACTGGCAAAACTACTCATACTTTGATCTTATGAGGCAAGTATTATAGAAAGTTGTAAATGCCGAGGATAACTCCTTGCGCATAACAAAGCGCTGCACCGGACGGTGTCGGTGTGCGCCTCGAATCGATCGCCGTGTCTCGATCGCTCCCCCCGAGGCCTGGCGCAACCACCGCCGGTGAGCTTAACCGTTATGTGTACAACGATAAAGGTGGCCCCGTAGAATGACCGAAGAGAGATTTTCGAAGCGGTACGGTTTTGAGGAGGTCGAACCTGCCGAAATTACTTCTCGCTATGAGGCACCTGCTGGGTTGCGCAGCGTGGTCCCAATGCTCGCGAAAGAAGTAGGAATGACTCCGAGGCCACAGCGCAAAATTGTTTGCCAGGTTCTACGAAAGAGACCAGACCCTAACAACTGGTCGGAGTATCCGAACATCGCCCAGGAGGTCGCAGATCATCTCGACAACTGCGACTGGAAACATCGTTTTGGCCAGACTGATCTCTAACCGGCGTTTCCCCGCCCTCCGCACCTCAACTCCTAAGTTATGGTGCAAAAAAAACAGCTCCAACCTTCCTGAAATAACGCTCCACACCGGTCTCAAACACAAAAACAAGCAACATGAAACTGGACACGTCTCACCCCGCCCACCCAGGCAATGTCCCCAACTCAATGCCCAGCACGAGCGGACCGAGGGTGTAGGTGGCCAGGGCAATCAGCACCACGAACAGCAGGTTCAGGACTACACCCGCACGGGCCATCTGGGGGATGCTCACGTCGCCGCTGCCGAAGACGATGGCGTTCGGTGGGGTGGCCACGGGCAGCATGAACGCGCTGCTGGCGGCCAGCGCCTGGGCGAACAAAGCCCCGAGCCGTCTTCGAAGGGCCTCGTGGAAATCCCCTGGTCCAGCATAACCGGAGATCCGAAACCGAGTCGTCCCTGACCTCGGCGGGGACGCTTGATGCCCTCTTCTTCTTCCGATGATGTGTCCTCATTCGCCCCGACGTCCCACACGTCGACGCACACATCCTGCCCCGCATCGCCAGCACCACTTGCGATAAAGCCCGTCGTCCCGCTTGAAAGTCCAGGCGCCGCTGCCAAGCCAAACTTGGATATAAGCCTCGGCCGATCAATGGCGGTGGCGTCAGGACCATCTCCAAGATTGCCCTGGACTCCACCCCCTCTCATGGTG
>CAJXLX010000037.1 GCA_913056335.1 uncultured Rhodothermaceae bacterium | reverse complement strand
ACTCTTGCAGGCTGCCAACAGCATGCCAGCCGGATCTAACACCCAGGCTGATTTCCAGGCTGATCCTCAGGCGAGTCCCCCTCGGTCGATAGAGATTGAGGAAGAGCAGTCTGATGATATATCCTCCTCACCTGCCCAATCGGCTTCGCGACACCGCAGTCATTCGTAACAGCTTGGTCTAACCCTGCACGCTATTCATCATCTTGACGGCTCCCGTATGTCCAATCCTTTTCCCGCCATTGCTCGCCGCTTTGCGCCCTGCCCCGACGACCTGCGCCCCGAGGGCCTCACACAGGCCATTGGCGATGCCATTCCGTTTGTGGATACCGCCGGGCTGCGCATCCACACGTACACGCAAGAGGAGGTAACGGTGCAGCTGGAGGCCGAGCGGCGCGTGGCGAATCACATCGGCACGATTCATGCTGCGGCGTTGGCACTGCTGGCCGAGACGGCATCGGGGCTGGTGGTGGCGCTGAACATATCGGACGAGAGTGTGCCCGTGGTGCGCACGTTAAACGTGGACTTTCAGCGCCCGGCTTCTGCATCCCTTACAGCTACCGCTACGATCGATACCGAGACGCGCTCACGCTTGCAGAAGCGCCCCATTGGGCGGGTGGATGTGCCGGTCGATCTGATGATGGACGACACCACGGTGGTGCAGGCGACTGCGCAGTGGGCCTGGCTGCCGGCTGAGCGACTGGATCTGCCCACATAACACGCGGCTCTACCAGCGAGCGCGCTGGCCGCGCAGATCTACATGCACAAAGGGCCCCCGATGCGGGGCCGGGCCGTACACGCCCATGCCGCCCACATAGGCATCGCCATTGGCGTCCTTCACCGCCTCTACAATGTCAGCCAGGAGCTCGGCATCAGCCTCGGTAACGCGTCCGGTGTCGGTCAGGTCGTCCATGCGGGCATTGCCGGTGGCATCCACAAAAATATCGGCCGCATCCCCGTAGAGGTGGCGGCTGTATACGGTGGTGTTGCCGATGGACCGGTTGTAGTGTGGAGTGCGAAACCCGCTCATAATGTGCAGCGTCGGCACGCTGTGACCCCGTTCGCGCACGGTGGCAAGCACGTCCTCCAGAAGCTGCAACAGGTGGGTGTCAAGGAGTACAAACTGTGGGAGGCCATCGGTCTGTTTGCACAAGAACTGCTCCAGGCGGAAGTGCGGCGCGACCTGTGTTGTGCGCGTTTCTTTGGTGACGCGAATGAAGCCCTCGGGTCGTTCATACGTTTCCAGTCCACGGCGCGGCTCCGATTCGTAGCGCCCGATGCGGTAGCCGTCAAGGTACGTGCCGTCATGATCCCACGGCTCCAGCACAAACACCTGAAGCTGAACGGAGGCATCGTCTGCACCGTGCACGACAAGGGGATACAGGCCTGGAGCATCGGGCGCGGTGAATGACCATGGCGTATCGCCGGGTGTCCATGTTGTGGTGTTGGTTGGCGCTTCAATGCGGTAGGAAGACGAGGCGTCGCGTCCTTCCACCGAAACCGGTACCGTATCGCCCGGCATAACGGTCACGGCCATCACGGAGGCGCTGATGGTGTGGTTGCCGAAGCGGACTGTGAAAGGAGATGCAGGATCAGCTGGTTGTACAGCTATGGGGGAAGCAGCGAGGGGCCATGCCCCTCCCAAGACGCCGACCATCCCGACAAAAAAGATCCAAACGGAACACGTCTGATGCATCGTATTGCGGGTAGGCAAATGAGGAAAAGGGGCTTTATGCTCCACCCCACCACCGCACACCCGGTTCCGTGTGCGTACTCGGTGCGATGGTACAAAAGCGTGCTTGTTTGTACATTTCGACAGTACATTTGCATCTCGAATCAAGAAGTGAACTGCATGCACATAGCGCGTTACATCATGGCCGTTGGGCTTGTAGGGATGCTTGTCGGGGTGGGCCTGATGAGCACAGGGCCGTTGTACGCCCAGTCGTCTAAAGACGCACCTCCCTCTGATTTTCGCGATGCGCTCCGCGCTCGCACAGAAGTGCTTCAGCACAGCCCGGCCGCGCAACTCAATGCTGCAGAGAATCCCATCTACACAGCGGCCCCGCTAACCGTTTACTATGCCACACACGACTTTGTACCCGTATGGGTCACCGAGCGCGGGCCGCGTATGCGGGTGCACAGCCTGCGAAATGCACTTCGGCGTGCGGACCGGGAGGGGCTTTCACCTGTTGACTACCACGTTGAGGCGCTGGGGGCGGCGCTGGCCGAACTGCGCACCGAAGAGGATCCGAACCGGCGTCAAGCGCTGCTGGTTGATCTGGAGATTCAGGCGACAGAGGCATTCCTGCTATACGGCATGCACCTACTAACGGGGCGGGTGGATCCAGAGGAGCTTACGCCGTCCTGGAATATCCAGCCGCGCCGCGCCGACCTGGTTACTGTGCTGGACGCCATTGCGACCGGGCAGCAGCGCGTGCATCACGCACTCGACACGCTGCGCCCGGACGATCAGGGATACGACGCACTGGTCGAGGCGCTGCGTACGTATCGCGGATATGCGGAGGAAGGAGGCTGGGGCCCCATTGCGCCCGGACCACGACTGGAGCAGGGAGATGAGCACGCTCGTGTAGCTCAGCTGCGTGCCCGCCTGGCGATAACCGATGCTCCTATTTCCGACACCACGAATCCCGACTCTACCGATGCATCCTTCAGCGAAGGGCTTCATGAGACCGTTGTGGCGTTTCAGGTGCGGCACGGACTCACCCCCGATGGGATTGTTGGACCCGCCACCTTGCGCGCGCTCAACATATCAGCGGAGGCGCGGGCGGAGCAGGTACGCGTCAACTTGGAGCGCTGGCGGTGGCTGCCTACCAACCTGGGAGCACGGCATGTGCGGGTGAACATTGCGGCGTTCGAATTGGAGGTGATTGAAGACGCAGAGCGTGTGCTCGACATGCGAGTTGTGGTGGGGCGTGCCTATCGCCAAACGCCCGTCTTTTCGGATACTATTTCATACCTGGTGCTGAGTCCATACTGGCACGTGCCACACAGCATTGCCACCCGCGACAAGCTGCCCGAGTTTCAGCGCGATCCGTCGCTGGTTGCGCGTCAGGGATTTCAGGTGTTCGACAGCTGGAGCGCACAAGCACAGCCGCTCGATCCGCTTGCTATTAACTGGGACGAGCTCTCAGAACGCACATTCCCCTATCGGCTACGTCAGAATCCCGGCCCCGCCAATGCGTTGGGACGCGTCAAGTTTATGTTTCCAAACCCGCACAATGTCTATCTGCACGACACGCCCACCCGCAGCACCTTCACACAGGCCGAGCGCGGATTTAGCTCAGGATGTATCCGACTGGAGCATGCGATGGAGTTGGCGGCGTACTTACTTAGCGATGTGCCCGGATGGGATCGTGCGCGCATCGATCGCAGCGCACAAGGCACCAAGGAGACAACCGTTGTGTTGCCCGAGCGGGTGCCGGTCCATCTGCTCTACAGCACCGCCTGGGCCGGCACGGACGGTGCAGTGCACTTTCGCAACGATGTGTATGATCGAGACGAAGCGGTTGGGCGTGCGCTTGACAGCGAGCTCCCGCTGCCCCCGAGTCCGACGAGACGCTAACGGAGTCCGATGTAACGCTAAACGATGCCGTGTGAACACCAGAAGATAGGGACGGGGAGTTCCGCCCTAAAGCGGCACTCCCCGTTAGCCCTCGGCATAAAATCGCGCACTTCCCCAAATGGGGCACGTGGGTAGGCCTACACGACATCCTCCTCGTTTTCGCCGTTCGCCACATCATCTGTGCTATCGTACTGGCCGGGAGTCATCGCGACCATCATTTCGCGAAGGGGACGCATCTGGCTAAATGACAAGTTGATATCGGTACTGCCAATCTGGATTGACATGCCACGGCTCTGTAGCAACTGGCGAAACTCGGCAGTCGGCATCGCCAGGCGCATGAACTCACCGATGCCTACAAGCTCCGGATCCTCACGTGTCGACACGTTATTCCACGTTCGGCTCCAGCTATCCGTGGAGATTGTGACGTTGTCGTAGTCGAGCCAGCTCACATTGCGGGTAGCGCTGGAGAGTAAAATACGTACGGAATCGGGGGTGCAGTTTTTCCCCTGACACTCGGCCTGACCTTTCACGTACATCACTTGCTCGCCCGAAGAGCCAAGTCCACTTCCTCCACGCGTAATGCGAATAGAGTCCGTTTCGAAAAGCGTCTGGTCCTCGCTGGCGTTATATGAAGTCGAAACGTCGCTGCTTGCGGCGCAGCCGGCAAGCGGAAGGAGCAGAGCAGGAAGCAGCAACCGAAGAGCCCATCTTTGTAGAAAGGGAGACATAGAAGACGAAGAATAATGCATAGAATCAACACGGCTTGAAAACATGATAGCTATCACACTCCATAGAAGCAACACTCATCCGTACAGCAAGATCTAAGCAGAAGACACCAGGAATCAATGTGGAGTAGACCCATCGGGGTTCAGGTGGCTGGCTACATGTGAAACGGTGGCAGGAGAAATGCCCAGCGCTCGGGCGGCCTGTTTGATGTCGCCCTCACACACGTCCAGTGCGTGCTCGATCGCAAAAATTTGTAGCTCTTCCATTGGTATGATGGCATCGGGGGCCCGGAGGGCGACGCGTTCAAGTGGAGTTTGGCGTCGCGTCTTGGTAGAGGTATCGGGCGGGGGCGCATCGACGGCAGATACCGTGAACGTCTGTAGATCGAACAGGGAACGTGGAAGGGCGTCGGATGGCGCGTCGCTTTCGTGCTCCTCATCTGCAAGAGACATTGGAGGCTGCTTTTCTACTGGGGAAGAGGCCGGAGGCATCACAGAGGCGTCCTCCGGCAGATCCTCCTCGTCCTCATGAGGGAAAAGATCATCCACCGTAAGTTCGAAGCCTTGAGCGGTGCGCAGCCCGCGGTCGATGACCGCTTCGAGTTCGCGATAGTTGCCCGGCCAGTCGTATCCTATGAGGTACTGTATCGCCGGAACAGAAAACGAGATGGGGGCGCCCGCGGCCGCGTGGGTTTTCTCGCGTAGAAGCTGCTGCGCGATCAGCAGCAGATCTTCAGTGCGAGTACGCAGAGCGGGCAAAGAGATGACGTGCTGCGAAATCAGATCGTAGAGATCTGTGGAAAATGAGTCGTCGTTGTCCAGCTCCTCAAGGGAATGGCAGGTCCCAAACACAAGGCGAGCAGCAAATGGAACATCGGTGCGTTCTGCATGGGCAGGAAGGGTACCGGTTTCGGCCAGGGTATAAAGCGCGTGCTGTACGTCGGAGGGCAGCAGGCTGACGTTATCGATAAACAACGTACCCGCTTCAGCACGGGCACACGCCCCCGGCGTGGTGGCCGTGCCGAAGAGCGTATCGTAAACGGCCTGATCGGAGAGGACGGCACCATCGAATGCAATGAAGGGCGCATCGGCACGTAGACTGCCTTCATGCAGGCGCCGAGCCCACGCCTCCGGTTCCAGTCCCGACTCAGTCTGAAGTAGCACCGGAGTGTCGGTTTGCTGGGCGTGGCGGAGGTGGGAGCGCGTGCGCCGAATGGCAAGGCTGTTGCCAATCAGGAAAAGGCTGTGTGGAGGAGCTATTGGAGGCGCAACCGTAGCCGTGTTACTTCGCGATTGGGCAATCCACCATTCCATGCGGTCGAGGTCGCTGCGACCCGCCACCACGACATCGGTTGCCCCGTGCGCAAGGGCATCGTGCGCGGCTTCTGTCTCCTCAGGGGGCACCACCAGCAGGAGGGGGATGTCGTCCCAGCCCGCACGCATTGAGGCAATGAGTTGCAAGCCGTCGCCGTCGGGTAGGGTGGGCGCCACTACCACGAGGGTAGTTGCTTTGTTGATAGCACTGAGTGCTTCGCGTCCAGTATTAACTTGCTTGAGCTCAACCGAGAGCGTCGTTTCCAGCCGGTAGCGCAGCAGGGTGGTATAGGTGGTGTTCGTGCCAACAAGAAGCACATGGGAAAGCATAGGAAGCAGGAGGTCTTGGAAGAACTGCACGACACCCGGCGCCGGCCTGCAAACGTGGCGCAGTTGGCCTCAATGTCGAATTTATTCAACACCAAGTATAAACAATCAAAATGTCAGATGCTTATCTGTGTATCCCGAAAAATTTGCGAGATGTGTAAAATATTACTAAAATGGGTAAAAGTGTAACTTTAAAGTATAGAAAAGCAGGTGGCATACGGGCGGAGGTGGGAGAGCACTTGACCAGACATGGTTAGCTGCCAAGCAGACTGCGAACGTGTTGAACGACGGCTTCAGGAGATGAGTCGGCATCAACGTGGAAGGGGGCCTGCTCGTAGGCGGCTCGGCGGCGGTTCAGCAGGCGGGCGATATGGCGATGCAGCGCAGCTCCCTCAAGCGGTGTGCCATCGTTACTCCACAGCAGGGGGCGGTGAGCGGCGCCGGGGGCCAGGCGGTGGTAGAGCGTTTCGGCATCCACGCACAGATATACGACCGTGCCCAACTGCTGTGCATGCTGCATACGGTCGGGATCGACCAGCATACCGCCACCGGTGGCGACTACCGCGTGGCGATGCGACGCTGTAGCAAGCAGCGCATCGGCCTCGCGCCTCCGAAACGCCGCTTCGCCCTCCTGCGCAAAATACTGGGGGATGCGCATGCCAATCTGCTCCTCGATCCAGGCATCTGTATCCATAAAGGGCCAGCCCAGGTCGGTAGCGAGTAGCTTACCAACGGTCGATTTGCCGCTTCCCATAAAACCGGTAAGGTAGATGCGCATGAGCTGGTGTCAGGAGGTAAGAGAGCGCGTGTGGAACGTACACGCGGTGTATGCCATAGCGATCTATCCGTTCGTTTGCTTTCCCAATTGGCCTGCTGACATGCCGCGCCTGCGCCTCTGTATCGAATATGACGGTACCAACTTTCATGGGTGGCAGGTGCAGCCGGAGGTGCCCACAGTGCAGGGCGCGCTGGAGGAGGCGCTTGATACGGTGCTCGATCCTGCGCCGCGCCTAACGGGCTCAGGCCGCACCGATGCCGGCGTCCACGCACGCAGTCAGGTAGCCCATGTCGATGTGCCCGAGGGCACCGATCCGTACCGCCTGCGCCGCAGCCTGAATGCGCTCACTCCGCCGGGCATTGCGGTGCGGCAGGTGACACGTACGCACGCGGACTTCCACGCCCGCTACGATGCTCGCTGGCGACGCTACCACTACTATCTGTGCACGCAACCCCGCGCGCTGGAGCGCCACACCCGCACCCATGTGCGCCCGGTGCCCGACTTCGACGCCATACAGCAGGCTACGCCCGACCTGCTGGGCGAACAGCATTTCGGCGCGTTCTGTCTGGTGCAGTCGGAGACGGAGAACCGCGTGTGTACCATCCGGCACGCACAGTGGGTGCCGGAGGCCAATCGTGGCGACTGGCGCTTCGAGATCGAGGGCTCGCGCTTCCTGCACGGCATGGTGCGCGCTATTGTAGGCACGTTGCTCGACATCGGGCAGGGGCGGCGTCCGGTCGATGATCTGCCGCGCGTGTTAGCAACCAAAGACCGCCGCGAAGCCGGACCCGCTATGCCGCCCGAGGGGCTGGTGCTGGAGCGGGTGGAGTACGAGGCATAAACCGTAGTAGAGACGTCCCACTGGGGCGTCTCTACTGCAACCCACTGGGATGTCTCTACTGCAACTGCGTCGTCACGGACTCAATGCGTTCGGTCAGATCCGCAAACGCCTGTTCGTAGCGGTCCATCCACGCAGTCAGGTCGGAGGCGTCGGTTTCCAGCTCGTAACGCAGGCCCGGGAGCATCCACGAGGCGTATCCGCTGAACGGATCGGGTGAGACGTAGAGCGAGCGGTGCAGTCCGCCCGACTGTAAGCCGTCGGCATCCATGAGGGCGCGGCTAAGCTGGAGCAGCGCCTGGTTCAGTTCAGGAGATGCAGAGCGCCCGGACTCCACGTAGGCAGCGCGTGCTTCCGTAAAGGCCGCGGCTGCATTGGCCATGTTATCGGCCTGTGCGCGGAGCGGGGCCGGGTCGAAGTCCACATCGCGCTCGGTGGCAATCTCTTCGAGGGCGTCGAGGTGAGCGTGCGTATCCTGCGCATAGCGTGCCACGTCGTAGGGCAGCACGTCGGCGTTGGCGAAGCGCAGGGCCAGGAGGCCATCGACCTGTGCGAGAGTGGCGCCGCTCTGGAATGACGGGTCGCCGAAGCGCTCGTACCAGGCGAACGAGTCGTAGTTGGAGTGGTAGATGGGTGTGTTGCCCGACATGGAGAGCGACGCCGACGGCACGCCGATGTGCGTTACGAAACCGACGTGGTCGGAGCCGCCGCCCAGGTTGCCAAGGGCATCGCTGGCGTCGTCGTGGCGCGTAGCGAGGTGGTCGTACACGGTGGCGGCATCGTCGTTGGGATGCGGAACAGAGCGCGCCGCATCCAGAATGGGCTGCTTCATGAGCGGCGAGGCGGCGCCGCTAAAGCGAAGCCCGGTGGCTGCGCCATCGGCATTGATGTACGTCACGCCTCCGGTATCCAACTGCTCCTGCAGCTGACGCACCCACTCCAGCGAGCCCAAGATGCCGTACTCCTCGGCGTCCCAGTGTGCAATCAGTATGCTGCGGCGTGGGGCGCAGTCGCCCTCCATCGATCCAAGCGCGTCGGCCAGGGTGAGCAGCGAGGCGGTGCCGCTGTTCGGGTCGGTCGCGCCAAAGGCCCAGGCGTCGAAGTGCGAGCCGAGCACGATCCATTCGTCGGGATGCGTGGTGCCTTCGATTACGCCCACCACGTTGGTGGCGCGGGTGATGCCTTTGGGTTGATTGACGGCAAGCTCTACGGTGAGTGCGTCGCCGCCGGTCACGCGGTAGGTGAACGGCAAGCCGCCCTGCCAGCCGCCGGGCACCGCATCGCCCTGCATGCGCGAGAGGATTTCGCGGGCAGAGCGGTACGACAGCGGCGCCACGGGAATGCGGGGCAGGTCGGCCTCGGCGGGGTCGAGGCGCTCAGGCGTGTCGGGATCGTTGAGCGGAAGGGCGGGTCCATCAGGCGTGAGCGGGTCGCCGCCCAGCGGAGTCAAGATCGAGCCGCGCTGGATGCCGCTCTCGTGTACGTAGCGCCCCTCGGGATAGGTGAGCCCTTGCGTGTAGCCGCTGTCTTCGGGGTCGGTGTACATGATGAGTCCGGCCGCGCCGTATTCTTCGGCGTACTTGGCCTTGTACCCGCGAAAATTGCCACCGTAGCGCGCGATCACGAGTTTGCCGGAGAGGTCGATGCCCATCTCATCGAGCTGCTGAAAGTCTTCGCGGCGTCCGTAGTTAGCGTAGACGACCTCGGCGGTGACGGTATCCGAGGCAGCGTACGCGTTCCATCCGGAGCCGAGGTCGGGGTGATCCGAAAAGCGGTCGGCCTCCAGAATGTCTTCCTGAATACCCAGCGGCATGCGCTGCGGTGTAACGAGCGCAACGGAGGCAGAGGCTTGCTCTGGATCGGGCATGTAGAGGTCGTACGGATAGCGGTCGATGCGTAGGCCCGCCGCCTCCATCTGCTCGGCGATGTATCGGCCCACGCGGTCGTTGGCTGCGGTGCCTGCGGGATGTGGATCGGCTGTGAGGGCTTCAAGATGGGCGCGAAAGCCTTCGGACGAGGGTGCATCGAGGAATTGGGCTTCACACTGTTGCTGTGTGGCCGCGCGGTCGGGCGTGAAGCCGGTGAGCGCCTGTCCGGAAACCGGATGAGGCGGGGCCACGAGCAGGACCACGGCACAAACGAGACAGAAAATTGGGGGACGCATGGGCGGGCGGGCACAGGAACGGAATCAATGGTGGATGTGCAGTATCGCTTTCGTATCCATCAAACTCAAATAGAGTAGGGCTAACCTTTGCGTGTGCTGGTTCGTATGCTACAAGCAAACGCGCATCTCATGCATGCTCTGCATGAAAAGCGCTTCCGGCCCGATCGATATTCTCTTGCTTATTTTACGCACGCTGTATGCCCGATACTGTAGCTCCGCCGCGTCCTGAGTCTGCCACGTTTCAGGTGGATACCGAGTCGATGCCGCTCGAACAGGTGCTGGTGCACACGCCGGGCCATGAGATGGAACTGGTGGCCCCGGACAATCGCCTGGATCTGCTTTTTGACGACATCCTGTTTCTGGGCCATGCCCGGGATGAGCATCTGCTCATGTGCACGCTCTTTGAGAAAGTGGTGGACAAGCCGGGGGCGGTCTTGCAGGTGAGCGAGCTGCTCTTGGACGTATTTCAGCAGGAGGATGCGCGGGCTGATTTCATTGACCGTCTGTGCCGCGTGATGCCGGAGACGAACATCCAGGCCGTGCGCCATGACTTGAAGCAGCTGGCGCCCAGTGAGCTGCACAGCCTGGCGCTGACGGGCGAGTCGCCGCTGCCGATTGCGCTGCCGCCCCTGCCGAATCTCATGTTCACGCGCGACCTGGCGGCGGTGGTGCACGACCGCATTGTAATTAGCCATGCGGCTACAGCTGCACGCTCGCGTGAGAGCATTATCATGCAGGTGCTGCTGCATCACCACCGGTTCTTTAACGATGTGAAAGACCGTGTCATTACGCTGCCCGAGGGCGTCACGTTTGAGGGCGGCGATCTGCTCATGGCGGCACCTGACGTGCTGCTGATTGGGCACTCCGAGCGTACGTCGTTTGGTGCAATCATGGCGATTGCGCATCAGGTGTTTGAGCACACGCCCATTGAGCACGTGCTGGCGGTCGATCTACCCAAGCGCCGCTCGACCATGCATCTGGATACGGTGTTTACGTTTGCCTCGCCCAACGAGTGTGTGGCCTTTCCGCCGCTGATTGATGACCCGAGTTACGGCTATGCGGTGCACCTGACCGAGGGCAGCGAGCCCGGCCAGTTCATCACCGATATGCGCCCGAACCTGCGTGACGTACTGAACGATCTGATTGATCGCGACCTTACGTTCATTCCGTGCGGGGGCAGCGAGCGGCTGAATCAGGAGCGCGAGCAGTGGACCGATGGTGCGAATGTGTTCTCGGTGGCGCCGGGGGTAATTGTGGGATACGAACGCAACCGCCGTACTTTCGAGGAGCTGCGCAACCACGGATATCGCGTGGTGTCGGCCGAGAACTTTCTGTCGTATTACGAAGACAGCACGTTTACGCCGGGTGATGAGAAGCTTGCGATTCAATTGGCAGGGACAGAACTCTCGCGCGGACGCGGCGGCCCCCGCTGCATGACGCTGCCGCTGGCGCGTACGTCGATTCAGGATGTGTGATTCCAGATGCGAGTCTTGAAGATGCGTACTGCGTAGACCTGTCGGGTCTTGGAGACCTGACAGGTCTTGCCACCTGCATAGGTTGCAAACAAATGCATAACGATTCGGCACAGATGGTATAATGAGTACTGCCAGTACTGGAGATGCCTGTGTCTTTGCCCCCTGCGCCGGGGCATTTGTGCTTCAAAAGCATCGGTCTACCGACGACTGGAGGCATCGTAGCGCTCTGCTCCCAGCGCTACTTCACATCTTAGATTGGACAACACCAAACCACTACCCTTTGCGTCGACATGGCCCTCTCCTCTCTTCTCGATACCGACCGCACGTGGATGCAGAAAGCCTTTCGCGAGGCCGAGCGCGCCTTTGATGCCGATGAGGTGCCCGTGGGCGCAATCATTGTGCATGAGGAGCAGGTCGTGGGACGCGGACACAACCTGGTCGAGCAGCTGGGCGACCCGACCGCCCACGCCGAGATTATGGCGGTGACGGCGGCCTGCGACACCCTCGGACGTAAGTTTTTGCACGACTGCACGCTGTACGTCACCCTCGAACCCTGCCCGATGTGCGCTGGTGCACTGGTGCATGCCCGCCTGAAGCGCCTCGTGTTTGGGGCGTACGACGAAAAAGCGGGGGCGGTGGATACGCTCTACCGCATCGGCCAAGACGAGCGCCTGAACCACCAGATTGAGGTCGTGGGCGGACTCGAAGCCGACCGCGCGTCCAGCATGCTGAAGGCGTTCTTTCGTGAGAAGCGGGGGTAGGGAGAAATTTGGAGGGATGGAAGAATAGAAGATAGCGGATGGTGAGATGTGACTCAGGCATCTGCCAAGTCCCATAGTGACACGGCGCGCGGTGGTCTGTATTTAGCGCGTTTCAGGAACGCCCGGGATATACGCCTTGCTTCTGATCCCGGGCTAAGGGGAAGTTTGACACCGATCAGACCCATAGCCGGGGATCGCTTGCATCCCCGGCGATCTTTGGAGCTGAATTGCCATCAGTACTACTTGTGTCCTGAGCGACAAGTTGCCCAACAGATACGCGCCGTGTCCCACGTTCTTGGCATACAATGTCAAGCATGTACGACTACGGCAACACCGCCACCGCCCGAAGCGGAGCGCCGCCTGCGCCCTCGATCTTCATAGGCAGCGCCATCAGATGGGCGCCTGTGGGAGGCAGGTCATTCAGGTTGGTGAGGTTCTCAAACACCGCGATATTCTCCGGAAAGAGAATCCGGTGCGCCGCGAAATCCTCTGACGGTCCGTAGTCAATGCTGGGCGTGTCGAGCCCGATGGCCGCAATGGATCGGTTGGCAACCAGCCACTCGGCAGCGTTGGGATGCAGGCCCGGAAATTCCAGATCGGCCAGCGCGTCCTCGCCGCGTTCGGCGGTGCCCATGTACGCTTCGCGATCGGGGTAGAACTGCGCCGAGCCGGTGTTCAGCAGCACCAGTGCGCCGTTGGGAATAGCCCCGTGCTCGTCCTCCCACGCCTCAAAATCGGCAACCTGCACCTGATAGGTGCGGTCATCGGCCACTTGCGTGCTCACATCCACCACGACAGCAGGTCCAATGAGTCGATCTACCGAGATCTCATCGGCGGTGAACTGCTCCTCGGCCGCCTCGGCGCTTTCGGCGAAGTGAAACGGCGCATCCATGTGTGTGCCGCCATGCTCGGCGCCGGTAAAGACGTACGAACTGTAGAAGTAGCCGTTGGTCTCGCCCACAAACTCCTCGGTCAGCTCAAACTCCTGCGTGGCGGTGGGCCAGTAGATGCTGTCATCGTTAAAGGGATGCGAGAGGTCGACCAGCTCGCCGTCGGGGAAGGCAACAGCGGTCGTGTCAGTATCGGAGGCGTTGGGTGCATCGGCGTCGGGCGACGGGGATTCGCATGCTGTGAGTGTGATCAGCCGCACGGAAGCGAGAACAACGGAAGAAAGCAGGCGCGGCATGATAAAGCGCAACACGTGTGTGGTGAATATCATGGAGTGAAGCCAAGATGAACAACGCGGCGGTCGATTGCAAGCAGGAGGGAAGGATGGAAGGGGGGAAGATGGCGATCTACACCTGGGCACGCTGCCAATATCCGTTAGGGAAACGGCGCGCCGTGTCCCACGTCCCAAAGTCTCTGCCGGGTACCATAGAGATAGATTCGACTGTGTCTCCGTCCGAAGCAAAACAAGATATCAGCAGACCTATCACAGCTCCGGTAGCGATTCTTGGGCGGGGCGGAGCCCCTCAACCATGGCGGCACGAGGCAGAGCCTCGCGACGAGATCATGTGTGTGATTCGACTTGTCCTCCATGTAGCGGTCCGCCCACCGTGTACTGTCTACACGTCTCATATCTTGGAAGGGTGCGACGCGTATCTGTTTACCGGGCTAAGGGATCCATAGCCGGGGATCGCTTGCATCCCCGGCTATCTTCATGCCGAATACCATTGATACCATTCCCAGTGCCGATAGCACCTGGCACAGATTCCTGGACTAAAAGTCGCTAAGCACGGCGCGCCGTGTCCCTACACCGCCCAACAAAAAAACGCCCCGACCCTGCACGGATCGAGGCGTGTGCTCCTGTTCAGATTGTGCCGTTGAGATCAACCAGGGCGCGTTATGCCGCCGCTTTCTGCTCTTCGGCTTCCTCCAGTGTCGGGTAGTCAATGTAGCCCTCGGCATCGCCGCCGTAGAAGGTGCTTTCGTCCCATTCGTTGAGCGGGGCGTCCTGGGCGAAGCGCTCGGGCAGATCCGGGTTCGCCAGGAAGAGGCGGGCGTACGCCACGAGGTCGGTCCGGTTGGCCTGCAGGGCCTCCTCGCCGGAATCGCGCTCGTAGCCGCCGCAGATGATGTGCGTGCCGTCGTAGGCGTCACGCATCAGGGCCGAGGCCGTTTCGCCGGTGGGCAGCTCGGTCTCTACGGTGTGCAGATACGCCAGGTCGTACTCGCTGAGCACCTCGCCCGTGCGGCCAAACGTCTGGATCGGATCGTCGTCGTGCATGTCGTTGAACGTGCCGCCGGGCGAGAGGCGCACGCCCACGCGGTCGGCATCCCACACCTGCAAGACCGCCTCGGTCACTTCGCGGAGAAAGCGCAGGCGGTCCTCCAGCGCACCGCCGTAGATGTCGGTGCGCTTATTGGTGCCGCTCTGGATGAACTGATCGATCAGGTAGCCATTGGCGGCGTGGATCTCGACGCCGTCGAAGCCTGCCTCCTTGGCCGAGACTGCGCCGTGGCGATACTGCTGCACGACCTCGCGCACCTCATCCGTCGAAAGCGCGTGCGGCGTGGGGAACGGCTCCATCTCGAACGAGGCCGTCATCGCTTCGCCGTCAGCTGCAATCGCGGAAGGCGCGACCGGCTTGGCACCGTCATGGTACGACGGGTGCGAGATGCGGCCCACATGCCACAGCTGACTGAAGATGCGCCCGTCCGCCTCGTGAACGGCATCGGTGATGCGCCGCCAGGCTGCAATCTGTGCCTCGCTGTGAATCCCTGGCGTGTTGGGGTAGCCCTGCCCGCGCGGCGTCACCTGCGTGGCTTCGGTGATGATAAGCCCCGCCGAGGCGCGCTGCGTGTAATACGTCGCCATCATATCGGTGGGCACCGTGCCCGAATCACCGGCGGCGCGGTTGCGCGTCATGGGTGCCATAATTACGCGGTTGGGCAGCGCCAGCGGGCCCAGGTCGTACGAGGAAAGAAGCTTCATAGCTGCGAGGGGTGTTGGTGAGAAGATAATCCTACAAATCAACAGACCGAACCGGCACCGACAGGTAGAAGTGCCATGTGTGTGTACCCGTTTCAACAATCTTACAGCCTGTCGTATCCTCCTAAAACTGTATTCTTATTATGTAAAAACGTGTGGAAACGCGTATATGGAGATGTGTGCCACAGAGGAGAAAATGCCTCGACTGCGCTCGGAATGACAATCTGTAGAGGAATCGCGCACGTTTTTTCGGAGGGATACAGAGCATGGTGCCCGATCGCAACGAAGCCTGCAAGCGTGAAACTGCATGCTCATGTGCAGGCTTTAACCTCATCGGTACAGGTTATTATCAAGGTGCTCATTTATACGCATGTCCGATATGCAGGATGTAGTGATTATTGGCGCGGGTCCGGTAGGACTGGCGTGCGGAATTGAAGCGAAGCGGCGTGGCCTTTCGGCGCGCATCATTGACAAGGGGGCGCTCTGCAACTCGTTTATTGGCTACCCGACGCGGATGGAGTTCTTCTCGACGCCGCGTCCGCTGGAGATTGGGGGCTATCCCTTTGCCACGCGCGACTACAAGCCCCGCCGCGAGGATGCGCTCGATTACTACCGGCGCGTAGCGGTGGCCGAGGAGCTGGACATCCATCTGTACGAGCGGGTCACCGATCTGCAGGGCACGCCGCAGGATTACACGGTTGTGACGGAAAAAGGCACGCACCGCACGCGCAACGTGGTGGTAGCCACCGGATTTTACGACATCCCGAACCGGCTGGGCGTGCCAGGCGAGGAGCTTGACAAAGTGAGTCACTACTTTAAGGAGCCGTATCCGTACGCGCTGCAAGACGTCGCGATTGTGGGCGCAGGCAACTCCGCCGCTAAAGCCGCGCTGGCGTGCCACCGCAGCGACGCAAACGTGACGATGATCATCCGCGACGATGCGATCGACGACGGCGTGAAGTACTGGATCAAGCCCGACCTACAGAACCGCATCGACGAAGGCTCGATCACCGCGTACTTCGAGAGCGAAGTGACGGCGATCACCGACGACACCGTCGAGATGGACACACCCGAGGGGCCGAAAACCATTGCGAACGACTTTGTGCTGCCGCTGATCGGCTACAAGCCCAACTACGCGCTGCTGGACGCGATGGGTGTGGCGATCCGCAACGACGAGGCGCGCACGCCGGTGCACGACGACGACGGCGAGACGTTCGAGACGAACCGCGAGGGGCTCTACCTGGCGGGCACCATCTGCGGCGGCTGCGACACGAGCCGATGGTTCATCGAGAACGGGCGCTTCCACGCCCAGAAGATCATGGATCACATTGCGGCGCGGCCTGCGGTGGCGGCGTGAGGGGGAACTGGCCACCTTCATTTCGGGGACGCACGCAGTTGTAGCTCACAAGTGTTATCTTGCCGCGTGGCACAAAAGGCATGACCTTCGGCCCCTCTGCCTCTGTACGTGTTTAGCGACCTACCGCATGGGACACAAGTGATGCCAACAGCATTCGGTACGAAGATCACCGGGGACGCAAGCGGTCCCCGGCTATGGGTTCCCTTAGCCCGGGACTGGGAGCGAAGCGAACGTCTCGGGCGATGTTCAGCAAGTCAACGGGGCAGAGAGCCCTTGAGCAACCTGCGTCGCACAGCAGAGCCATACGACGAGAGGGCTAATCAGATACGCTATCGGCATTGGAATCATTTCAACTCGGGGGCTACCAGTGCACACCCAGGCTCAACCCCGGCTGCACCGTGCCGCGCTCGGGACCGGCGACGCCTACCGCCAGCGTGGGCGCCAGCACCAGGCGCGAGGGCGATGCGGGGCGAGCGGTTGCAAGTCCCGGAGCCACCTCCATCCACAACTGGTCGTGGGTACTGCTGCGATGCAGCCACCGCGCTTCTGTGGCAAGGTGCACGCGCCGTAGCCAGTCGGCGCCGCCGGGCGTCCAGGTGTGAAGAGGGGAGCGCACGCCTGCCGCTGCTTCCAGAAAGATCTCTTCGGTGCGCGTCTGCACGGAAACAGGGCGCACCTGCTGCGACCGCATGCCGAGGGCCACATACGGATAGAGCGCTACGCCTGTACCTGGACTGTAGCGGACGGTGCGCCCGGCCCGCAGGCTCAGCGCCGATGCGGGTCCGCCCGTACCAGCAACGCGCGCATCCGACAGGAGAAAGCGAAGGGGCGGACCCAGCACGGCGTAGAGGGCTGCGCCCACGACGCATCCAACCAAATTCTGGGCACACTCGGGGTCGTCGTCATCAGGAGGATGAGGATAGGTGGTGGTATCGGCCCCGGCAACAGGCACAAGGCGAGGCGATGCAGCGGTTGACGCAGCAGTCGTTCCCTCAACAAGGAGCAGCCCGGCCACAACATACAACCAGAAGCGAGAAGAAAGCATATCGGTGTAGCGATACGAAGGAAGAACAAGCGCCTTGGGGAATCGCATATGGGTCTGGTAGCGCAATGAACGAGTCCCCAGGGGCATATAGAGCCGCTCACACCGCTTCCAACGTCACATCGGGTACTGCGATCATAATACAAGCGCTACGCAGAGGCAATCGTGAGGTAACATTGCACGGGTATGTTATGCGATGCATCATAGCAAGCCCGCTATGGCGGGCCGTGATGCATTCACGCTATGCCTCGCAAGCCCCGATGTACTGTGCGGTACCTGGTTACGACGATTGCTGTAACGATTGCACTTCTTTTCGGCATGGGGATGCACGGCGCATCCGCCCAAACCGGCACAGTAGCCGGTATCGTGGTAGATGCTGAGCAGGGCAATCCGCTGGTGGGCGCTACGGTGGCTATTGTGGGCACCACACAAGGCACCGCTGCCGACCTCGAAGGCCGTTACCGCCTTACGAATCTGGATCCGGGCGCGTACGATGTGCGCTTCTCCTACACGGGCTATCAGGCCAAGACTGTAGAGGGTATATCGGTGGAAGCGGGGGCAACGACTCGGCTCGACATTGACCTCACTTCCGAAACCAGCACGCTCAACGAAGTAACGGTGACCGCCCAGGCAGCGCGCGATTCTGAGGCCGGCCTGCTGCGTCAGCGCCAGCGCGCCTCGGGCGTAAGCAATGCCATTAGCGCCGAAGCCATTGGCCGCTCGGGCGCCGGGAACGCTGCCGATGCCATGAGCAAGGTGACCGGGGCCTCGGTGCTCGAAGGCAAGTACGTCAACATGCGCGGACTGCAAGGGCGCTATGTAAATACGCAACTCAATGGCACCAGCTTGCCCAGCGCCGACCCAGATGGAAACAGCGTAGCGCTGGATCTCTTCCCGTCGAACATCATCGACAACATCGTTGCCACGAAGACCTTTACGCCCGACCGGGCGGGTAACTTTACGGGCGGGTCGATCGACATTGCGACGAAAGCGCTGCCCGATCAGTTCTTCTTTAATGCCTCCATCTCGTCCTCCTTTAACACCGAAGTGGGGCTGGGTGGCGATCTGCTGCGCCCTATTGGGGGGCTTGACGCAGTGCCCAATGCTGCCAAGAATGGATTACCCTCCAGCCTGGGGCAAGTCTTCTTTGACGACGACAGGGCAGCACAACTCGACAATGCCACCCGTGCATTTGCCACATCCATTGAGCCGACTGAAGAATCCGTAGTTGGAAGCCGGAGCGTTGAGATTGCGACCGGCAACCAGTTTGATGTGCTGGGGGGGCGTGCCCTTGGCGTAATTGGCTCGTTCTCGTATGACCGGTCGTTCGAGGGCTTTACAGGAGGGACAACAGCTCGGTATGATCAGGTGGGATTGGCATCAGAAGAATTGAATACGTCTATCGATCTTACCTCAGACAGAGGCACCGAAGAAACGCTGTGGAGCGGATTCGTAGGAACGGCATTTCAAATTACACCTCAGCACGAAATCGGAGCACGTCTGGTATACAATACGGGTACTGAAGACGAAGCCCGCATCGAATGGGGAACGAAGGCAGAAGACAACATTGCTGGCGATCGAAGATTCGTTACCCGTGCGCTGCGCACGACGGAGCGCACGGTACGGTCGGGCGAGCTGCGGGGAACGCATCAGTTTGGCGAGAAGGGGCTGCGCGCCGAATGGTCGGCCTCTCTCGCCGAAACAACGCGCGAAGAGCCTGACTATCGGTTTTTCGCGAATGAGTTCTCGGCCGATGAAGCTGATACGACATTCGCCATTTCGCGCTCCATCTATCTGGGGCCAACACGCTATTTCCGCGACCTCACTGAAGATAATCGATCCGCTAAACTCACACTTACCCTTCCGGTGGGTACCGCGCAGCTCAAGTCTGGTGGGCAGCTTACGCTTCGCTCACGCACGTTCCGTGAGCGCCGATTCGAACATCTGAGCGACGAATCTCAATTTCGGGGGAGTCCGAATGATTACATCAACAGCCAGGCGGGGCAGATCGAAGACGACGCGCGCGGGCGCAACCAGTTCGGCACCTACGTGCTCGATCGCACGCAGCCGTCGGGTAACTACGACGGCGATCAGGACGTGTACGCAGGCTTCGCCATGGCCGAGTTGCCAGTGCCCGGTGTTGAAACCCTGGAGTTCATTGGTGGAGTGCGCGTTGAGCACACCGACATGTCTGTCGCTACCGTTGATGGAAGCGGAACGGGCCAATTCCAGACCACGGATCTGCTGCCCTCGGCCAATCTGGTATGGGAGGTGCAATCTGACATGAACCTGCGAGCGGCGTACGGACGCACCCTGGCGCGCCCGTCGTTCCGCGAGTTTGCGCCGTTCAGTTCCTTCAATTTTGTCGGTGACTATGTTGAGCAGGGCAATCCGAACTTGACGCGTACGCGCGTCGACAACCTGGACGTGCGCTGGGAGTGGTTCATGCGCGGGGGCGAACTGTTGTCGGTTGGCGGATTCTACAAGTCGTTCACCGACCCCATTGAGCGCACGATTGATCCCTTCGCGGCGGGGGCGGACGTGTTCATCGAGTACGTGAATAAGTCGAGCGCCACCGTGTATGGAGTCGAAGTAGAGGCACGCACCCAGCTTGACCGCTTGGCATCCCTGCTGCGTCATGTGCAGGTAGGTGCCAATGTATCGCTCATCCAGTCGGAAGTAGACCGGAGCGAAGAGGAGCTCGACGCGATTCGCGCTTTTGACGACGACCCGAGCACAACCCGCCCACTCCAAGGCCAGTCGCCGTATCTCGTAAACTTGAACGTAAGCTACGAAAACCCCGATAGTGGAACCAGCCTCAACGTCCTGTACAACCGCTTCGGGAAACGCCTTGACACGGTAACGCGCAACGGACTCGACATATTCGAAGAGGCACGGGGGACGCTCGACGTAACCGCCTCGCAAGCACTCATGCACGGCATTATCCTCAAGGCGTCTGTCAAGAATGTGCTGGATGCGGAGTACGTCACGTCACAGCCGTTCCGAGGCACGACCTTCGTCAACGATCGCAATCCGATCGGGCGCACCGTATCGGTCGGCGTGTCGTACGGATTTTAGGCACACACGTATTTCCTTGTGCCTGGCGGGTGCATACAGTGTACCTGCCAGGCTCTGAGCACCCACCTGATGAAGGGGCGCAGCCACTCTGGCGCGCCCCTTCGGTGGTTCAACGCGGCATGTTACCAAAACAAAAAGCAGGCCGCATCCTCATAATTCTGCGCATACATCCCGCAATCCGCACCTATGACTTTCTTCTCAACAACACCCAACCGATCGTCTCGCACGAGACCTACGGTATGGTACCGAAGCCTGAGCATGGTGGCACTGGTTCTCATCCTCGTGCTCGCAGGATGCGACGACGATGGCAATGGAGACATAACAGGTCCGCCTACCACCGATCCTGAGCCGTTTGAGGTAGCCACCTACGATACCACCGAAACGGGCGACGGTGTCACCGAAATCACGGTATCGGATGACGAGGACGATCTCGGCATTGGGTACGTCAACGAAGACGGCGACGAGGTCAACGAAGTGACGTGGACGAATGACAACGTCTACAAGCTTGACAACTTCGTATTCGTTCTTGAGGGCCAGACCCTCAACATTGAGCCGGGCACGATCATCAAGGGCATTGCTGGGTCGGGCGAGAATGCCGCTGCGCTCATTGTAACACGTGGCGCGCAGATCTTTGCCGATGGCAACCCGGGAAGCAACGACCCCGCCACCGCTGATCCGATTATCTTCACCGCCGAAGCGGATCCGGTCACCCCCGACACGGACCCATCCGAAGACATTGGCCTCGGAAATACGACCCGCGGCGAATGGGGCGGCGTGATTCTGCTGGGCGATGCCGAATTAAACTCCGACCCCGGCGAAACCAATATCGAAGGCGTGCCGGGCGATGAACGCACGCTCTACGGCGGAAGTAACAACGGACACGACATCGGGGTCTTCCGCTTCGTCTCCATCCGCCACACGGGGAGTCAGCTTGCCAATGGTGATGAAATTCAGGGCCTCACGCTGGGCGGCGTGGGTAACGGGTCGACGATTGAGTTTGTGGAGTCGTACGCCAGCGATGACGATGGCTTTGAATGGTTCGGCGGCACGGTCAACCAGCGCAACTTGATTGCGGCCTGGGCTTCCGACGACTCCTTCGATACAGACGAAGGCTACCGCGGTAGCAACCAATTCTGGCTGGCGGTGCAGGCCGGTGACGCAGCCGGACGCATTGCCGAGCAAGATGGCGGCACCAATCCGGAAGATGGAACGCCGCTTGCTGATGCGCGCATCGCGAATGCCACGTACATTGGTATGGGGCCTGATCGTGCCGATGCCGATGTCGCAGGCGATGGCAACGACCCTTTCATCATTCACCGCGACAACAACGCGAATTCGTACTTCGCATCCATCTTTATGGATGCGCGGCTCGATGCCGGCCTCCAGATCGAAGATCTCGGTGGAGGAGATGAAGACAGCCGTGCGCGCTGGCTTGCCGGTGACCTTCGCTACGAAAGCAATCTGTGGTGGAACATCGGGCCCAGCTTCGATCTGGAATCCACTACCTTCGAAGACATCATCCAACTGACGGGCGATGGCGACGGCGGCGAAGACTTCCGCACGAACTTGGCCAATTACCTGCGTGAACAAGGCAACCTGCTCGGCACCGAGCTTCCCATCACGAGCATCAACCGCGACAGCGAGGGGCTCATCCAATCGTTCAATCCGCTTGCTGCGGGCGAAGCCACGACCGCCCCGGCCACGCCAAGCGAGTTCGACACCGGTGGTGTGAACGGAACCTACCAGTCGGTCGATTATCACGGCGCTTTCGGCTCCGACAATTGGGCCGCGGGCTGGACGCTTCTGAGCCGCACCAGTGAACTGGAGTAGCTCCTCAAACGTTTCAGTGAGGTAAGTAACTCACTGCATCGTTGTACACTTTCGCCCGTTGTGCTCTCATCCGGCGCAACGGGCGGTTTTTTTGTTGGGGGCATGCTTCTGTATTTCCGCACCCATACGTAGGGCACGGCGCGCCGCGCCCCTACACGCACAGGTCTACCACCGATTGTCGCTCCAGGCACGGGTAACGACGCGCCAGAATCAATACCACAGCGGCGCAATCCGCTCCAGGGCGCGCTTGCTGACCTGTCGGTTTTGGGCTTCGATCGCATCGCGGCGCTCAATGTCGAAGGTGCGGGGTTTGTCGTGCAGGGTGGGCGTTAGTGA
The DNA here is from genome assembly GCA_913056335.1 of uncultured Rhodothermaceae bacterium. Lineage (GTDB taxonomy): Bacteria > Bacteroidota > Rhodothermia > Rhodothermales > Salinibacteraceae > Longimonas. The sequence continues at coordinate 2,911 of CAJXLX010000037.1, read as the reverse complement.
ATGCTCGCTTTCGTCGTTCCAGCGGTCGAGCCAGGCGGCGGGCAGGTCGGTAGGTGGCTCGGTCCCCAGCACACGGTGCGCCAGCAGCGCCCAGATGCGCACCGTAGCATCGGGCTGGTAGCCGCCGCCGAGCGTAAAGAGCGCGCGCCCCTCGGTGTGCGCCTCCGCCAGGTTCAGGAGCTGCGTGAACATCGCGTCGTAGGCGTGGGTGGTGAGGAGCAGGTCGGCGAGGGGATCGCTAAAATGCGCATCAGCGCCGCACTGCACCACCAGCACATCCGGCGCATAGCGCTCAATAGCAAACGGCACCACGCGCTCAAACGTCTCCAGGTAGCTTTCGTCCTCCGTAAACGGCTCCAGGGGGATGTTCAGCACGCTGCCCTCCCCCGCGCCCTTTCCTATTTCGTGGACATGCCCCGTGCCCGGAAAGAGGTAGCGCCCCGACTCGTGCAGGCTCAGCGTGAGCACGCCCGGATCGGTTTCGTGGATATGCTGCACGCCATCGCCATGATGCACATCAATGTCGATGTAGGCCACGCGCATCCCTTCCTCACGTAGCGCCTGAATGGCCATCGATAGGTCGTTGTAGACGCAGAAGCCCGAGGCTTTGCGCCGGTGAGCGTGATGCAGCCCACCGCCCAGTTGCAGCACGCGGTTGGCTGTGCCCTGCGCTATTAGGCGCGCGCCGTGCAGCGAGCCGCCACAAAGCGCCCGGGCCGCCGCGTCCATGTCGTCGAAGGTGGGCACATCGGCAGTGTTGAGGCCGAAGTCGCGCACGTTTGCGGGCAGGTCGCCGGCGGAGCAGCGCGCCACTGCATCCACAAACGCTGCGTCGTGCACGGTGCACACGTCTTGGCGGCTGGCGGCTGGAGGCGCAGTGAACTCGGCCGTTACCGGAAGCGCCTCCAGCAAGCTGCACAGCATTTCTTGCCGCACGGGGCTAAAGGGATGCTCCGGGCCAAAGAAGTACAACAGGTAAGCATCGTCGAAAAGGACTGGGGCTGGCATGCACGGTTATAAGGTGGGATGCGAAAGGACAGCGGCAGGCAAGCAGGGCGGAGTCACGTGCCCGTGGGCTTGTCGAGGGGCCAGCGCACCTGAAAGCCCTCCTCGCGCAAGGCCGCCGCCAACGGACGCACGTTCATCGTGTCGATGCGAAGAATGACGTTCAGATGCGAGGCGGGGTTGTCCCCGTCCGACGGCTCGTAGTAGCTGAGCACCGAGTGGATGTCGAGCCCTTCATCGGCCACGCGGGCGGTAAGCGCGGCGAGTTGCCCCGGCTCATCGGGCAAGGCCACGGCCAGGCGGCTGCCCGGCTTCTCCAGTCCGGTCAGGCGCAGCACCGCGTCCAGCAGATCGGTACCGGTGATGATGCCCACCAGCGCATCCCCCTCAACCACCGGAAGCGCCCCGATGCGCTCCTGCCGCAGCGTACGGGCCGCATCTTCCACCGGATCGCGTGGCCCCGCCGTGATAGGCGGCTTGGACATGACGGTGTGCACGGCGTCGTTGCGTGCCACGGGCTTGTCGGTGAGCGCGCTCGTAGCATACCGAATGTCGCGATCAGTCACGATGCCCACGAGCGTATCTTTGGCATCGACCACGGGCAGATGCCGGATCGTGTGCTCGTGCATCTGCGCAAACGCCTCGTGAACCGGCGCGGTGGCCTGAATCGTGACCACCGGGTGGTGCATGATGTCTTGAATGAGCATAATAGCGTTCGAGGATGCGTGAGCAGATAAGCAAGATCGAGGCCGGGCCAGACTACAACAGCTCCAGCCCCATCGACAGATCCAGCGCCGTCACCGAGTGGGTGAGCGCGCCCGAGGAGATCGCATCAACACCGGTGGCGGCGATGGGGGCGACGGTGTCGAGGGTGATGGTGCCGGAGGCTTCGGTGCGGCACTGTCCGTCCACGCGGTCGACGGCGGTCTGTAGCATCGAGACGTCGACGGAGCCGTTGTCGGCGACATGGGTCATGTTGTCGAGCAGCAAGATGTCGGCGCTGCCGTGATCGAGGGCTGCGTCGAGTTCGTCGAGGGTGCGCACTTCCAGTTCGATGCCGAGATCGGTGTTGTGCGTGTCACGGTAGCGCTGGGCGGCATCGAGCGCTTCGGCGATGCCTCCGGCCGCGGCGATGTGGTTGTCTTTGATGAGGAACAGGTCGTAGAGCCCGATACGATGATTCGTGCCGCCGCCCAGGCGCACGGCCCACTTGTCGAGGGCGCGGAGTCCGGGCGCGGTTTTGCGGGTGTCGAGGATGTCGGGGGCGTGCGGGCGTGCGGCCTCGACCATGCGGCATGTGGCGGTGGCAATGCCGCTCATGCGCTGCATCAGGTTGAGGGCGAGCCGCTCGGCGGTGAGCAGCGCGGCGGCGTTGCCGCGCAGGGTGCCGACGGTCGTGCCCGGCTCTACGCGGGTGCCGTCGGAAACGTGCCAGCGGATGGAGGTAGGAGCGTCGGCATGCCGAAAGACGTGAGCCGCCACGTAGAGTCCAGCAACCACGCCAGGCGCTTTGGCGGTGATGGTAGCCTGCGCGTTGGCATCGGCGGGCACGGTGGCGGCGGTGGTGATGTCGCCGGGGCCGATGTCCTCGGTCCAGGCGCGGACGAGGAGGGCGTCGAGATCGGTTTCGGAGAGGTAGGGCGGCAGCGTGGACATGGCGGACATCGCGTAGGTTGGAGGAACGGGCGAAGAGCCGCACCGCTGGTTACGATGCCAGCACGGGGGCAAACGCCTCGCGGACGCGTTGGGGCAGCCGGATGGGGCGCCGCTCCTTCGCATCCATAAAACAAAGCGTGGTGTGTCCGGTGGCGATGCGCGTATCATCGGCGGGGCGCCGCACCACGTAGTCGATGGGGATGCGGACGGTGGGCATGGTGCCGAAGCGGGCCTCGATGGCGAGCCAGTC
>CAJXLX010000036.1 GCA_913056335.1 uncultured Rhodothermaceae bacterium | reverse complement strand
CGCATCGCATCCAGCTTGTTCTGTTCAATAGGCACCGGCGTGTGGTCGAAGCGAATACGGTCTATGATGGTGCCGTCTTGTCTGCGCACGCGAATGGTGGGGGCGCTGGTATGTCCTTCGTAAAAGCGTTCGCCATGATAGCGCACCACCGACTTGCGTCCGTGTGGATGCGCAAAGGTGGCAATGCCGCCCATCGGTTCCGCCACGATCTGTTCAGGACGCGGGTAGCTGAACAGAGTATCGCGCGGCGTCTCGTCATCGCACGTGTAGCGGATAATGTGCTCGCGCTGGTCTACATCGTCGCCAGTCTGTGCGCTGCGTGACTCCCGGTGCGGGATTGCCCAGGTACATGCGTCTAAGGTAAACAGCCCGAACGGTCGGTACGACTGCCAGGGGCTCAGCTGATGCGTGCTGCGTGGTGCAGCACGCAGATCATCCCACGCTACCACCTGATTGCGCGAGCCATCGACAACAAGCACGCGTCCGTCGGACGTGAGATCGAGTCCCACAAGAAACTGAAGCGCGCCGGGTCCGCCCTCCGGGCCGCCCGCCGTAGCCTGCCAGGTGCCATCGGCATCGAACTGATGCACCTGCTGCGTGGAGCGATCAGCGACGTACACCTCGCCGTCGGCATCCACACGCAGCATAAACGGACCGTCGCCCAGGAAATCGTCGCCTGCTTCAGCGGTGCTCCAAATTGGGGCCAGCGAAAGCGTCGACGCAGGTGCATCAGGGACCTGTGATCCGGAAGAATCAGATTCGGCACATCCGGTTATTGCAAATAGAAATGCAAGAATTAAAGGTGAGACAACACAACGTATACGCATGATAGATATGAGTCTCCGCTGACTACATAGTGACTTCTTGGCTTCCCGCTCCCCACAAACCTACCCCGCCAAGACTGCCTCTCGAAACGCGTCCATCGTCGGCTTGATGAGCGGCGCGGGGGTGGAGCGCTGCATCACGGCCTGCAGGGCATCGGGCACGGGTACCGTCTCGCCGATGAGCGGCTCCACCACCGTATCAAACTTGGCCGGATGCGCGGTGGCCACCAGCACCCAGTGCGCATCGTCGCGGCGCTCGCGGACGGCGGCTGCGGTGGCGGTGTGCGGGTCCCACACCGTATCCCACACCTTGGGACCCCGCTGAATCTGCCGCTCGATTTCGTCGTCGGCAATGCGCTCGGCCTCTACCTGACCCCGCACGCCCTCAATGGTGGGCCAGTGGTGGCGTAGACGCTCCATGTTGCTCGGGTCGCCTACATCCATCGCGGTAGCCAGTGTCTCTTGCGTGGGTTTGGGCTCCCAGCTACCCGTCTCCAAGAAGTCAACGACCGGACGGTTTTCGTTGGTTGCCATCACGACTGGACGCATGGGGCTGCCCATGGCGCGGGCGTAGAGCGCGGCCACGGCATTGCCCAGATTGCCCGAGGGCACGATGAATCCGGGCGATACGTGGTGCTCGCGTACGTACCAGCGGCTGGCGGCGGCATAGTAGGTCAGCTGCGGTAGCAAGCGCCCTACGTTGATGCTGTTGGCCGAGGAGAGCCGCTTTTCGGTGGAGAGCGTCTCGTCTTGGAACGCGCCCTTCACCAAGCGCTGGCAGTCGTCGAAGTCGCCGTTCACCGCCAGCGTGCGCACGTTTTTATCCCACCCGGTCAGTTGCTTCTCCTGCCGCGCCGATACGCGGCCTTTCGGATAGCAGACCACCACCTCCACGTTCGGCTTTTCATGAAATGCGGCCGCCACCGCCGCCCCCGTATCTCCCGACGTCGCCACCAGAATGGTGATGGGCTGGGCGGCGTCTTTGTTGAGATGCGAAAGGGCCGACGCCAGAAACCGCGCGCCAACGTCTTTGAACGCCGCTGTGGGGCCGTGAAAGAGCTCCAATACCGCGGTGTCGTGCCCGATGTTGCGGAGCGGCACCGGAAACGAAAACGTGTCGGCACAGATCGCGTCGAGCATGGGCGCGAGCGGGTCGCCCTCAAAGTAGGGCGCCAGCATGTGCGCGGCGATGTCGGTGATGGCATCCGAGGGCGCTTCCATCGGGTCAACGGCGGGAAACGACGCGGGCACGTAGAGTCCGCCATCGGGCGCCAGGCCCCGAGTCAGCGTTTCGGAGAGCGTGGCGCGGTGGTCAGCGTTGCGGGTGCTTACGAAGTGCATGCGGGGTGGGACGTTTGGGGGATGCGAAGGCGTGTGTTATGACGATGGATCAGGTCCTACCTTGTGAGGCGTGCCTCGTTCAAGGCGGAGGTAGACTGATAGAGAAATAGCAGGTATGTACACGCTACGCCTCCACTGGCGCATCTGTCCGCTGAGCCCCTTCACTGGCTACGGGAGCCGTCCAGACATCGGCATCTAAGTCTTCGGTCGCAAAGGCGCGGCGCATGGCAGCCCCTGCGCGGTGGGCCGTGGCTTCGTCGGGGCACCAGGCGAAGACGCTGGGGCCAGCGCCCGAAATGGATCCGCCCAGGGCACCGGCGTCGCGGGCAGCGGCTTGTACCGCGTCGAAGCCGGGAATGAGGCCGGCGCGATGCGGCTCAATCATGACGTCGTGGAGCGACCGTCCGATGAGCGACAGGTCGTTCTGGGCGCACCCGGCCACGAGCGCCGCCAGGTTGGCACTCTGCTGTACGGCAATATGCACGGGCACCGCATCGGGCAGAACCGAGCGGGCCGAGCGGGTTGAGATCTGCATGTGCGGATGCACGAGCACCGCGTACAGTCCATCAGGCACAGCAATCGGCACCACGTCGAGCGGGTCAAGGCTGCGTGTGAGCGCCACGCCGCCGTAGACCATGGGCACCACGTTGTCGCCATGCATGGCGCCGCTGGCAATCTGCTCGCCCTGCAGGGCATAGTGCAACACCTCGTCGTCGGTCAACGGCGGATCGACCAGGACCTGCGCCGCTTTCATGGCGGCTACCGCCGAGGCCGCGGATCCGCCGATGCCCGAGCTCAGCGGAATGCCTTTGTGAATGTGCACCCGAAAGCCGTAGGGGAGGTCGCGGTCGGCAACAAGCGCGAGCAGCCCCACCGTAGCGGTGTTGGCCTGCGGACGACGCGGCAGCTCTGTCACGCATCCGGTAATCGATGCAATCTCGACGGTAGGCGTCTCGATGCGCTCGATGTGCACGCGGTCGTGCACCGCATCGAAGGCGCCGCCCAGCACGTCGTAGCCCACGGCCACGTTGCCAATGGATCCGGGCGCGATGGCGGTGGCGGTGGTGGACAGGGTGTCGGATTGGGTGTCAGGCTGGGGGGAAGAGGGCATATTGGTTGTGTTGATGTATTTCACAATACCGTAGCGACGCAGCGCGCTGCGTCGCTACCACAGATTACGTGTATGCAAACCGCCCCCTACGCATCCACAATACGCAAGAGATCGGCGAATACGCCCGCGGCGGTGACGTCGGGCCCCGCGCCGGGGCCTTGCACGATGAGCGGATTCTCGTTGTAGCGTTCGGTGCGAAACTGCACGATGTTGTCGGTGCGGTGGATGCGCGCAAACGCGTGGTCGTCGTCGTAGCGGCCCAGGCGCACCGAGGCATTGCCCGTGTGGTCAACCGACCCTACAAACCGGAGCACCTGTCCGGCTTCGCGAGCTTCGCGCAGGATGTTGGTCATCGCATCGTCGTGCGCGGGCAGCCCGGCCATAAATGCATCAACCGAGCCATTGGTGAGCGCATCGGGCACGAGGCTCTCTACGGCGACGTCGTTGAGCGTGATGTCGAGTCCCATCTCGCGGCCCAGAATGACGACTTTGCGCGCCACATCCATGCCCGACAGGTCGTCGCGTGGGTCGGGCTCGGTGAAGCCGTTGGCCTTCGCCTCCCGCAGAATATCAGAGAACGCACGCTCGCCGTCAAACGCGTTGAAGAGGTACGACAGCGTGCCCGATAGAATGCCCTCAATGCGAAGCACGCGGTCGCCGGTCTCCACCAGATTATTCAGCGTCTGGATAATCGGAAGCCCCGCGCCCACCGTCGTTTCGTAGAGGTATCGGGCGGAGGCCGAGCGCCGCGCCTCTTGCAACGCTTGGTACGCATCGAGAGGAGCGGTGCTCGCCTTCTTGTTGGGCGTCACCACGTGAATGCCGCGTTTCAACCAGCGTTCGTCCCGCGCCGCCACGGCCGGACTCGACGTGCAGTCGATGAGCACGGCGTGCGGGTGGTAGTCGGTCTGGATGTGGTCGGCCAGCTTATCCAGATCGCTCGGATGCGCCTGCTGGCGGATTGCATCCTGCCATGCGCCAAGATCGAGGCGCTTTTCATCCAGCGCCATGTAACTGCTGTTGGCAATTCCGCGCACGCGGATGTCAATGTGCTGTTCAGAGCGCAGCCGCTCGGCCTGCGCCTCCACCTGCTCAAGCAGCGCTCCGCCCACGTTGCCCGGCCCGATGATGCCGACCGAGAGCGTGTGATTCGAGAGGTAGAATCCGGCATGAGCTGCACGGAGTCCCTTCGTAGCATCGGCCCCATCGATGACGGCCGTGATGTTGCGTTCGGAGGAGCCCTGGGCCATCGCCCGCACGTTCACACCCGCCTGTCCGAGGGCCCCGAAGAACGTAGCGGCAATGCCCGGCGTGCCGGCCATGCGGTCGCCCACCACCGCGAGCACGCTGCAGTGGTCCGTGACCTGCACCGGATGCAAATGGCCCTGGTGGATCTCGGCATAGAATGCGTCTTCGGCAGCATTGCGCGCGGCATCGGCCTGTGCTTGTGGGACCGCGAAGCAGATCGAGTGCTCGGAGCTGCCCTGCGAAATCACAACCACCGATACATCGGCGGCTTCCAGTGCGCTAAAGAGCCGCCGTGCAATGCCCGGCACGCCCATCATGCCCGAGCCCTCCAGGTTCACGAGCGCCAGGTCGTTGATCGTAGCGAAGCCTTTCACCGGGCGGTCCGCTTCGCCATTCAGGTGGATGCGCGTGCCCGGATCCTCGGGCGAAAACGTGTTGCGGATGTGAATTGGGATCTCGCGGTCGAAAGCCGGGGCCAGCGTACGCGGGTGGATCACCTTGGCGCCAAAATAGGCCAGCTCCATGGCTTCCTGGTACGAGATTGCATCGAGGCGCTGCGCATCCGGCACCAGGCGCGGATCGGCGGTCATCACGCCGTCCACATCGGTCCAGATGTGCACCGCCTCAGCGTCCAGAAGCGACGCTACAATGGCCGCTGAAAAGTCACTGCCGTTGCGGCCCAGCGTGGTGGGCGTGCCCTGCGGAGTGGACGCGATGAATCCGGTCACGACGAGCGCATCCGCATCGTGCTGATCCTCGTGCCAGCGATTCCAGCGCGTGCGGGTGGCCTCCCAGTCGATGGTGGGTCCCATCTCGCCGTGCGTGGCCACAATGGCGTCCCGGGCGTTGAGCATGGATACGGAGGCGCCCGCTTCCTGCAGTGCTGCCGACAGCAGACGCGCGCTCCACAGCTCCCCGAATCCAGCGATCAGGTCGCGGGCGGTGCTGGAGACCGTGCCCAGCAATTCGGTGGTGTGCAGCACGTCGCGAATCGTCTGCACGTCGGCATCAAGCACATCGACGACATCTTGGGCCGTTTCGCCCGTAAGCACGGCCTGGATGTGTTCGTGCTGGGCATCACGCAGCGCATCCAGCTGGCTCATGCGCTCGGCGTGTGGACGCGTGGTGTCGGTGAGCGCCATTAGCGCGTCGGTGGTGCCGCCCATCGCTGAAACGACAGCGGCGCAGCGGCCCTCGTGCTGCTGGATGAGCGTGGCAACGTGTTGCAGGCGCTCGTCGGTGGCCAGACTGGTCCCGCCAAACTTGTAGACCGTCCAGGGTGTGGGGGAAGGCATGAGTGGTGTCAGTTGGAGAAAGATACGCAGACGTGCGCTTAACGGCGCATCCGCAGAGTGGGTTGCACGGCGGCGACGCTCTGGTTGCACTGGGAAGACGTCCCATCGCCACATCGTCACGTTGGTTCCGTATAACGAAGCTGTTCACCGCAAAACGATGTAACGCATCCTGTGTTAAGACACACAGCGGTGAATGGAATTGCTTTCTATCATCATGTTGTATGCTGCCATGACCGCACGCGACTATGCTTACTGGATTAGCACCGGCCTACTCTCGCTCATGATGGCTGGGTCGGCCTACATGTACTTTACCTCGCCTGCCATTGCGGCGTCCTTCGAAAACCTGGGCTTTCCAGGCTACTTCCGGATTGAACTGGGCATCGCGAAGCTGCTGGGCGTGGTTGCGCTCCTGGCACCGACGCCGCGCTTCCTCAAAGAATGGGCCTACTTCGGGTTTATCGTGTCGTTTGTATCGGCCTTCATTGCGCACGTGGCGGTAGGCGACCCGATCAGCGATATTCTTCCACCTGTTGTGGCGCTGGCCATTCTTATCGTGTCGTACGTTACGTACCGGAAGCGAACGGCTGCTCAGCATGCGAGCGCGGAGCGAGCCTAATCGATCGTGACTGCACAACCGCAGTCCCGTTTGGCCTGCGCACCGTGTAGGTATGAACGCAACGACGCCGTCGCGTGCTCAACTTTGAACGTGTGCTGTCGTTGTGGATACTGGTCGTATTGTACTTCCACCTTCCCCACGCGGATTGCACTTCATGCCCATCGTCAAGTACTTCTTCGAGGAGCCCGCGCTACTCGAAACGCCCATGCCCGATGCCAACCCCGATGCGCGCCGCCGCACCGAGCGCTCGGCCGATTCCGACCGCGACCCGGATGCCGATACGCTCCGCGCGCTGCTGAATCCGGCTACCGCCTACCGCGGCTATCTTGCGGGCACCGATCTGGAGGCCAATCGTGTGGGGCTTACGGCGTGTTCTGTGATGGATGCGATGGTTCATGCCCTCACTGCCGTCTTTTCGCATCCGCATGCATGTGGCATTGCCCCCGATGGCACGTTCAACGCCGATCTGGACATGCAAGCGGTGCATAATTGGTGGACGGAGCCGCAGGGCGAGCGGGTGCTGGCGCTTTCTGACGCGCCGATCGACCCGGCCCCGCTTCACAGCGTAGCGCAGCAGGCACGACGCGAAGGATCAGCCGCGTTGCGTACGCTCATGGAAGCCGGAGTCACTGTGTTTTTCAGCGAGCCTGCCCACGATGGCTTCGATTGGAGCTTTTTCAGCCCCGCGCCCGTACGCGACGCCCTTGTCGATGCGCTCCGCACGCACGTATCTGCCAGCCATGTGCGCTGCTTCGTGCTGCCGTTCCAGAAGGCGCGCTCTGAATCCAAATTCTACTTCGAGCAATGGCAACTGAATCAGGCCTCGCTGCCAACGTACATCCAGGAAGTGTAGACGACGCGCCGTCCGATGCCGCGCAGTGGATGCAGCGTTGTTTGACGCTGGCCCAGCGCGGGGCCGGGCACGTGAGTCCGAACCCTATTGTGGGCGCGGTGCTGGTGGATGCGCAGGGGCAGGTGCTCGCCGAGGGCTGGCACGCGGAATACGGGCAGGCGCATGCCGAGGCCCAGGCCATCCGCACCGCGCTGGACACGCATGGGTCCGAGGCACTGCGCGATGCCACGCTTTACGTGAACCTGGAGCCGTGCAGTCACCACGGCAAGACGCCGCCGTGCAGCGATCTGATCATCGAGACGGGCATTCCGCGCGTGGTGGTGGGCACGGTCGATCCGTATCCGGAAGTGGCCGGGCGCGGCATCGAGCGGATGCGGGCGCATGGCGTGGAGGTGACGGTGGGCGTGGAGGCAAACGCCTGTGCCCGCCTGAACGAGGCGTTTTTTCATCATGTGGAGACCGGGCGCCCGCTCCTCACCCTCAAGATCGCACAGACCCTCGACGGGCGTATTGCCACCACGACTGGGCACAGCCAGTGGATCTCGGGCACCGAAGCGCGGACGAAGGTCCACCGGTGGCGCGCCGACCTTGACGGTGTGCTCGTGGGCAGCGGCACCGCCTCTGCCGATGACCCGCGCCTGACCGTGCGCCATGTCGACGGGCCGCAGCCGCATCGTATTGTGCTCGACCGCATGGGCGCTCTGTCGCCAACGTTGAACCTCTTTACCGATGACGATGTGGCCTCCACGATTGCCGTCGTCGGCGCGGAGCGCGCAGCACCGGCCTATGCCGAGCCCCTCACCGCGCAGGGGGGACAGATCGTGCGCATCCCCGAAACACCCGACGGTCACCTCGACCTGCACGCGCTGCTCGCCCATCTGGGTGCCCCCGACGGCCCCGCCGAACGTCCGCTGCAATCGCTCCTGGTAGAGGCGGGGCCGGGCCTGGCGACAGCGCTTTTCCAGCAGGATCTGGTGGATCGCTTCTTCTGCTTTCTGGCGCCCAAGGTGGTGGGCACCGGCATGCCAAGCGTGCGCGACCTGGGCATCCGCCGCATGGACGAGGCGCGCACCTTTACCGAATCGCGCTGGACCTCCGTCGGCAACGACCTGCTGTTCAAGGGCTATGTGCGAGCGGTGTGAGCGGCGTTTCTGCGATCTGCTGGACACAATCCGGTTACACGCAGCGTATCAGCAGGCGCACGGTATCTTCATGACACACTCTCGGGACCATGGAATCGCCCCCGACAGACGCACCGCCGTCACCGCCCGAGCCGCTCCCCGACAAGGAGCGCTATACGTACGATGATTATGTCCAGCTGCCGGAAGGCGCGCCCTACCAGCTCATCAACGGATCGCTCGTCATGTCGCCCGCCCCGGCCACTCGCCATCAGCGCATCGTTGCGTATCTGTATCGCTCGTTGTACAGCCATGCCTCAGACCGAGGCGAGGTGCTGTTTGCCCCGGTCGATGTGAGACTTTCGGATACGGATGTGCTACAGCCAGATCTGGTGTTTGTCGCGCAGGAACGGCTGGACATCATCGGCGATCAGGTCATTGACGGCGCGCCCGATTTGGTGATGGAGGTGCTCTCGCCCTCGACTGCCCATCACGACCTGACGACGAAGAAGCGCCTCTACGAAGTGCACGCCGTGCAAGAGTACTGGGTGGTGGATCCGGAGTCGTGCACCGTGGAGATCCACGCCAACACCGATACAGGCTTTACCCAGCACCAGCGGCGGGTCGACTCCGGTACGGCCACATCAGTGCTGGTTGAGAGACTCGCTGTAAAGCTTGAGGCGCTGTTTGCTTCGTAGCACTTCCCGCTCGCATTCCCCTAAATACCCTAAATAGTTCTTCGTCCCGTCTTATGTCCGATGTGCCGCACGTTGCGTTGCTCGATGCCTCACTTGGTGACACCCATGTGCAGCGTAATTTTACGAGAGAACTGAAGGCCCGCCTTTCGATTGTGCGCGTATCGCAGGGCGAGCAGCCGCTGCCCTGGCCCGATGCCGATACGCCCCGTACGGAGTGGCCGTACGACGCCGTGGTGATTTCGGGCTCGCAGTCTTCGGTCTACGACGACCGCTCGTGGATTGCGAGCGTGGAGCGATATGTGCAGCGGGCGCTGGAAGCAACTGCGCCGGTGCTGGGCGTGTGCTGGGGGCACCAACTGCTGGCGCAGACACTGGGCGGCACTGTGGAAAACCGCGGACAATACGAATTGGGCTACGTGACGGTGGACCAGACCGCAGACGATCCGATCTGGCAAGACGTGCCGCATCCGTTTACAGTGTTTGCTACCCATTCCGATGCGGTGGTGCAGTTGCCTGGGGAGGCGAAACTATTGGCTCAGAATGAGGCTGGGATTCAGGCTTTTCGGCAGGGCTCGGCGGTGGGGGTGCAGTTTCACCCCGAATACGACCGCCGCTGCGCCAAGGACATGGTCCGCCGCAAGTCGCTCCCCGACGCCGAAAAACAGGCCGCCCTCGACACCATCACCAACCCCAATGTCCAAGCGGCCCGCGCACCGAAGCAGCTCCTCGGCAACTTCTTGCGCATGGCGAAGGCAAAGCGTACAGCCCCACACAATGCGTAAATACCTCGACCCGCTTGCGCCACATCGCTGTGGGTGCTACCGTGTAAACAGGACTCCCTGCCCTTTGTGACCGCCGGCCTGTTTTGCCTATGCCCGAAGCTCGTGCCTCCGCCCCGTTTCGTGTTGTCTCTATCCCGCTAAATCGCGAAGCCATCGTCACCTTTCTCACGCCGCCTGTTGCCACGCCACAGGGGGCGACGGTACGCATCGTAGCCCCGCGCCCTACAGTCGAGGCCGAGGCTGCATGGGCAGAGCGGCTTCGCAGCGAGCCCACCGTGCGTAGCCTCATCAGCCGCGATGACCCGGCGGGCTACGTGCGCTCTACCACCACCGACCGCCTTGTGCCAACTGAGTTTTTGGAGGAAGACCCAGCGTATCTCACACGCAACATGGGCGGGTGGAGTCCGGTCTGGTTTGGGGTGATGCAGGGGCCAGTGGCGTCGACCGCAGAGGATCCGCTGCTCCAGCATGCGGAAGTGCTCACCGAATACGGTCCTCACATCCAGCACTTTGGAGCCAATCCGGCACAGGTGCGCAACCGCCTGCCGCGCGAACTGGGCACCGATGCGGTGAAGGATGTGGCGGCTGGCATTGTGCGCCTGCATGACTGGCGCGCCCAGCACGACGCCACGGGCACCGTGGCGGGCATGACAGCTTACGCTGAGACGCTCTACACGCAGATCACGACGGAAGGCGTCCTCACAAAGCCTGCTGATGGCATCCCGCCGGTACCGCGCGCCGTACTCATCGATGAGCTGTTGGGGCAGATGGCACGCCTTGAAACCCGCCGCCGCGCGTCGGTTGCCAATGGGAACCTAAATGAAGCAGAAGCGCTCGCGGACTGGCAACAGCACATAGAAGCCGACACCGGGCTGGTGCTCATCCTGAAGGGCGAGTACATCATGGGGCGGCATCGGTGCAGCACGGTGCTTATTGCGCCCGAACTCGACCTGGTAGCCAAGCAGCCGGGTCCGGAACCCTTTCACGAAATTGAACTGGGAGCCGCCACCCACACCGGACGCGCCGAAAACCGTCCGGTGCTCACCCGCAACGGCGCACTGGTGACGGCCGCCGGGCGCCTACGCCTGATTCTGGAGGAGGGCCTCGTGGAGCCGCTCAACCGGCTGTTTGGTCACGATGTACAGCTTGTGTCGAGCCTCGGCTTCATCCAGGAGCCGTACGTGGATGGCCCCACGCTCAAAGAATATGTGCTGGCCGATTCGGAGCGCCTGACGCCTGCCATCTACGAACTGGTGCTCTTTCACCAACTGGTGTGTGAGCATGTCGGGGTCGAGAACGGCGACTGGCATGCCGACAATTTTATGGTGGCCCCCGATCGTGCGCATCCGCTGGATAGTAGTGCTCCCGGACTCATCCACATCGACTGGGGCGCGGCACGTCCGTTGCCCGACGAGGAACGCACCCCGGATGCGGTCGAAGCCCGCATGCATCAGGTCAAGAATATTGCGTACTCGTACGAGGACGAAGCCGTGGCCACCCAGAGCCGCTTGCTGCATGACGACCTGGCTGCTGACCCGGCGCGCATGAAGCGCCTCCGCCGTGCCGCTCGGGTCTTTGCTGCGGAGTTCGACGCCTCCTTTGCATAACACGACGTGCTTTCGCATCCCCCTGTAAACAAATAGCTTTCGCATGAGCGACTGGTGGAAAGACGCTGCGATCTATCACATCTATCCGCGCAGCTTTCAGGATACGAATGGCGACGGCATTGGCGATTTGCCCGGCATCACACAGCGGCTCGACTACCTGTCGTGGCTGGGCGTGGATGCGCTCTGGATGTCGCCGGTCTATCCCTCGCCCATGGCCGATTTCGGGTACGACGTGTCGGATCATTGCGACATCGACCCGATGTTTGGCACGCTCGCCGATATGGATGCGCTGATTGCCAAAGCGCATAGGCTCGACCTGAAGGTGATCATGGACTTTGTGCCGAACCACACCTCCGATGAGCATCCGTGGTTTCAGGCGTCCAGGAGCAGCCGCGATAGCCCGAAGCGCGACTGGTACTACTGGAAGGATCCGGGCCCCAACGGCGGCCCTCCTACCAATTGGCTCAGCCGCTTCGACGGCGAATCGGCGTGGGCATGGGACGAGGCGACCGAGCAGTACTACCTGCACACGTTTCTGAAGAAACAGCCCGACCTGAACTGGCGCAACCCCGAAGTGCGTGAAGCCATGTGCGATGTGCTGCGCTTCTGGTTCGATCGGGGCATCGACGGCTTTCGCGTGGATGTGGCCTACCGCGTGATGAAGGACCCCGATTTTCGCGACAACCCGGTCAACCCCGACTGGACGCCGGACATGGATCCGTCGTTTCGCGTCCATGAGACACGCACAAAGAATATCCGAGATGCGCATCGGTTCAACCGGTGGATTCGGAGTGTGGCCGATGAGTACGACGACCGCGTGCTCGTCGGCGAGATGAATCTGAAGATACCGGAGCTGGTCGATCATTACGGCACGCCCGAGGCGCCTGAGTTCCACCTGCCGTTCAACTTCCGGCTGGTCTTTTCGCCGTGGACTGCCGAAAACGTGCGGGCGCTTGTCGACGAGTACGAGGCTGCGTGTCCCGACCACGGGTGGCCCAACTGGGTGCTGAGCAACCACGATCAGCCGCGCTTTGCCACACGGGCCGGTCGGGCGCAGGCGCGGTGCGGTGCACTGTTCGTGCTCACGGTGCGCGGCACGCCTACGCTGTATTATGGCGACGAATTGGGGATGCAAAACGTCGACATTCCTCGTGAGCAGGTCCAAGATCCGTGGGAGGTGCTCTCGCCCGGGTTGGGCCTGGGGCGGGATCCGGAGCGCACGCCCATGCGCTGGGATGCAACTGAGCACGCTGGGTTCTGTCCGCCTGATGCGGACCCGTGGCTGCCCGTTGGGGCATCCGCCCGTGTGCAGAATGTGGCCTTGCAGCGCAAGGACGATGCCTCTATGCTGCGGTTTGTGAAGCGTCTGCTGGCGTTGAGGAGCGAGCACCACGCGCTGCGCCGGGGGACCTGCCGCACGCTAACTGCACCCAACGAGGTGCTCCTCTATGAACGTGCGGGTGAAGCCGATCGCTTCTTTGTTGCGCTGAACTTTAGCGGTAGCGCGCAGACGGTCGCACTTCCACAGCCTGCACAGCGCCTGCTCTCTACGCGAATGGACACTGCCGATGTGTCTGTTGAAACACAGTTGTCGTTGCGTCCCAATGAGGGCGTGTTGCTGCGCGCTGAGACGAATCGCCCGTAATGCGCGCAGCGGCACTGGAATAGATGAAGTAGGGGCACGGCGCGCCGTGCCCCTACATGCGTCATCAAGGTATTTACTTGGGCTCGTGAGCGCGCTGCACGTATGGTCGGCTTCTCATTAGCGCGTTAGCGCGCCGCCCGCTTCAGACGTCGTGCAGCTTTCGACGACGCATCGCTTACGAGGTCGAGCGGCGTTTCGCCGGCGGCGGTGTGGGTGGTGGGGTCGGCCCCATGCTTCAGAAGTAACTGGATCGCTGCTTCGGAATTGTCATCGGCGGCAACGTGCAAAGGCGTGCGGCCTGAGGTATCGGTGGCGTGCACATCGGCGTCGTGTTCCAAGAGCACCGTGAGCGTGTCAATTGCGCCGCTCCACACCGCGCTGTGTAGGGGCGTGCGCCCGAAGGTGGCATCGGTAGCTTCGAGTGTGGCCCCGGCCTCCAGCAGCACGCGGGCCGCGTCGGCGGCGTCGTACCAGGCGGCCCCGTGCAGCGGCGTCTGCTGCTCGTCGTCGGTGGCATGGACATCAGCGCCAGCCTCCAGCAACAGACGAAGGATCTCGGGATCGTTGCTGCTGGCAGCGGCATGCAGGGGCGTGCGCTGTTCAAAGTCGGCTGCGTTGGCATCGGCCCCGGCCTCCAAGAGTTGTTCTACCACGTCAGAGGCATGGTCGCTGGCGGCGCTGTGCAAGGGGGTTGCGTCGGCATCATCGCCCTGGTCGGGATCAGCGCCATGCTTGAGGAGCAGCGCAACGAGTTCGGTGGCGTTATTGCGTGCTGCAATGTGTAGCGGGGTGCGCTCGAATGAGTCGTCGGGGCGGTTGGGATCGGCGCCGTGATTCAGCAAGAGCGTGGCCACCTCCTTGGCATCGTTCCAGATGGCTACGTAAAGCGGGGGGCGTCCCAGCGCAGGACTTTCCGTGTCGGGGTCGACTCCGTGCTCCAGAAGCAATTCTGCTGCCTCGGCAGCCCCAATGCGAGCGGCCAGATGCAGCGGCGTGTAGCCGTCTTCGTTGTGGAGATCGGGCGTGGCCTCATGGTCGAGCAGTGCTGTAATCGCATCTCCCAGATTGTGCCGGGCGGCCAGATGCAGCGGCGTGCGCCTCTCGTCGTCAGCTGCGTTGGGAGTTGCACCCGCGTTCAAGAGGCGCGTGAGAGCATCTTGCGCCTCGTTCTCGACGGCAATGTGAAGCGCGGTCTGGCCGTGTTCATCTGCAATCTCGGAATCAGCGCCATGGTCGAGCAGCGTATGCATGAGCATATCGGCGTTGAGGCTGGCGGCCATATGAAGGGCGGTCCGCTCAAAAGCGGTGTCGGGGGCATCAGGGTTGGCCCCTGCATTGAGCAGCTGCTCCAGTGCCGTGGCGGCGTTGCTCCACACCGCAATGTGCAGCGGGGTGCGACCATATTGCGCCTCTGCAGCTTCGAGATCGGGCTCAGCCTTCAGCAGCGCGTCGACCGCTGCGTCAGCATCCTTTTCGGCGGCTTTGTACAGCGGGGTTTCGCCATTCTGGTCGGTGGCATTCGGATCGGCTCCAGCCTCCAGCAGCATGGCTATGGCCTCGGCCTGATTGGTATAGGCCGCTGCGTGCAGAGGCGTTTGGCCTGACACATGCCCCTCAACATCGGGGGCGGCCCCAGCCTCCAACAACGCTTGAAGGGTCTCAGTCGCATTGCTGCTTGCCGCGACATGCAGTGGGGTAAAGTCGTTATCATGCTCATCCTGAAGTGGTGATCCAGCGTCCAACAATGCCTGCAGGGTATCAACGGCATTGGCGCCGGCAGCTACATGCAACGGACGCCAGCCGCGTTCGTCTGTGGCATTCGGATCAGCGTCGTGTTCCAGGAGCATGTTCAGCGCCTGGGCGGCATCAGACTGTGCGGCAGTGTGTGCCGGGGTGCGTCCGTCTTTGTTCGTTGCGTTGGGCTCCAAACCGTGCGTCAACAGCGTTTTGAGCGCTGCGGTTGCGTTTTGGTTTGCGGCGATGTGAAGCGGGGCATATCCGGCCTCGCTCAACTGTGTAGCCGTGGCCCCTTTGTCCAGGAGCGCCTGAAGCGCCTCGGCAGCATCAGACTGCGCCGCGGCGTGTGCAGGAGTGCGCCCTGCACTGTCGGTCATGTTGGCGTCCAGTCTGCTTTCGAGTAAGACGTTTAAGACCTCGATATCGCCGCGATAGGCGGCTTTGTGAAGCGGGGAGTAGCCGCTCTGGTCGGCAGTTTCTGCATCAGCCCCACCGCGTAGCAGAACGGGGATGACTGCTGTGGCTCGCTTGTCTACGGCCCGATGCAGAGCCGTGCGGCCTTCGCGGTCGCGCCGGTGCGGGTCAGCCCCAGCATCAAGAAGCGCCTGTACCACATCGGCCTGATCGGTGTCAACGGCCAGATGCAGCGGCATCAGGTCATCGTCATCTGTGGTATGGGGATCAGCATCGTGGTCGAGCAACGCCTGAACAGCGTCATAGGCGCCAGCGGTGGCAGCCCCATGAAGCGGGGTGCGCCCCTGTGCGCCGCGCCGGTGCGGGTCGACGCCGTGCTCCATCAGTAGCGTACACACCGTGGCGGCATTAACCTGAGCGGCACGATGCAGGGGGGCATCGCCCTGTTCGTCACGCTGGTATGCATCGACGCCGTGGTCGAGTAGCAGCTCCACCAGGGCGGCATCGTCCCGTTCAACCGCCTGGTGGAGGGGCGGGCGGCCTCGGTTGTCCGTTGTTTTCGTGTCTACATCATGCTCCAACAGCAGGCGGAGCGCATTCTCGTTCTCGTGCGCAATGGCGGCATGCAGTGCCGTGCGCCCGCCCTCGTCGCGCCGGTGCGGATCTGCGCTATGGTCGAGCAGCGCACGGAGTGCGTCCTGCGTATCGTGCTCTACGGCCCGGTGCAGCGGCGTGTAGCCGGCATCATCCTTCTGATTGCGGCGAGCCTTGCCCGCAATCAGCACTGGTATTACACGGGCAGCATTATGGGCCACCGCCAGATGCAGTGCTGAGCGCCCGTCAGCCGTACGCATCTGCACGTCGGCTCCGGCATCGAGCAGGCGGCGGACGGTTGCCTCCGCATCCGCCATCACGGCGCGATGGAGTGGCGTGTATTCGGCGTCGTCGCGCTGATGGACGTAGGCATCACCCTGAAGGAGTGCGTGCACCACGCTATCGGCACCTGCGGCAGCGGCATGGTGCAACAGGCGCACGCCCGAATTGAGCTGGTCGTTGGGAGACGCGCCGCCCTGTACAAGCACGGCAACGGCTGCTGCCGAATCCGCCTCTACAGCGGTACGCAGCGCATCCTGGATCTCCTCTTCGGAGACCACCAACTCGTTCATTAGAAGCGCTTCGCATACCGCCTCCGCATTGGCCTCAGCAGCCTCACGAAGCAGCGCTCCCGCAGGCCCTTTGGCAAACACCTCGGCGGCATGATCAGCGTCTTGGGCTGCTGCATCATTCAGCGCCCCCCAGTCTACAGCGCTTGCCTCGACAGTACGGGCCTCGGCCCAGGCCTCTGCATCGGATACACCGATGTAATCATACAGCGAAGACGGTACGTCGGACTTCGGTACGGCATCGGTCATGGTCTGTGGAGGTCTATGGGTGCAAAACAGTGGGGGGAACCAAGCGTGGGGGCGTTTGAGCAGTAGATACATCCCGGTAGTGGGCAACCGCGACGTGTGGGCCGTTGGGAGCCCTCTTCTCTCTGTAGCTGTTGTACCCTGATGAAAGAAGATCCCTGCGGAGGTAACCTGACGGCCCCTTGTATCAAGTAGGTAGGACGAGCCCCGCTACGCACTCCGAATGACAGTCCGGATAATAGAATGTGGAGGGCTGTGCTATACCTCGCAACTCAATTTAGGTACCAACCCAAGCAGGTGTCGCGCAGTGTGGGGAGCGTAGCAGTGTAGAGGCACATACTGCTCCGTACATTCGGCGCACGAAAATACTGTGCCAAACAGCCCCTTATAGGATCGCAAAGAAGTTGCTCATTTACAACACGGCTATCGCACAGAAGATGCACGCGCTACAGGTGAGCGTGACATCATCGTTGAACCGCTGCTGATCTCTCTATGGCAACAGGCGTAACAGGGAGTCCATATTGCCTCGCATCCCCCTAAACGCACCATGTTTACCGGTATCATCAAAGACGTAGGCCGCATCGAACAGATCAACGACCTGGGCGGTGGGCTCCGATTCGTTATTGCCAGTACGTTTGCGCCCGACCTCACCGTGGACGAAAGTATTTCTGTAAACGGAGCCTGCCAGACGGTCGTGCAGGCCGACGCAACCACGTTTGCGGTAGACTCGATTGAGGAGACGCTGCGCAAAACTACATTCAGCACACTCTCGGAGGGCGACCGCGTCAACCTGGAGCGTCCGCTACAGGCCGGGGGGCGCCTCGACGGGCACTTTGTGCAGGGTCATGTAGATGCCACCGGCACCATCGAACAGGTCGAGCGCGAGGGCACCGACTGGCTCTATACGGTATCGTTTCCGGAGCAGTACCAGCGCTACCTCATTCCGGTGGGCTCGGTTACCATCGATGGCATTAGCCTAACGGTAGCGCGTATCGGCGATGGGACGCTCACTGTAGCCATCATCCCACATACGTACGAGCACACCATCGTCTCGGAGGCCTGGGTTGAGGGCGCTGCTGTGAACCTGGAGTTCGACATGCTGGGCAAGTATGTGGTGGGATTCATGGAGTCCAACGAGTCGGCCTTCAGCACACCGCCAAACGCGGATCTGTAGCGGGTAGGCTCCGTTAAGATTCTGTGGGGAGGCTACACATGCCGTCCCTCCGGCTACCTCATCGCAGCCCTTGTGCCCGGTCGTCTCTGCCTTAGGCTACGCCCTGTTCGTTATGCCCCGCCGCTCGCCTCGTTCTGCCGCCCCGCACCAGGATCCGTACCGCGTGCTGGGGGTACCGCGCGATGCCGATCTTCCGGCGATCAAGCAAGCGTTTCGTGAGCGAGCCCTGGAGTGCCATCCCGACCGAGCGGCGGCCGGCGAAGAGGAGGCCGCGACCGACGAGTTTGTGCGTGTGCGGGCTGCCTTTGATGTGCTGAGCGATCCCGAACTGCGCCGCCGCTACGACACCCGCCGCCGCACCGAGCGCCGGTCAGCCCAGCCGCGCTCGTCTCGTTCGCGCTCGGCCTCTTCGTCACGCAACGGTCAGCCCAGCAGAAAGCGTTCCAAGCGGGGCGCATCCCAGGCCGACGCCCGAACGCGCCGCGCGGCTCATCGTCGCAAAGGCGGGCGCTTCGCCACCGCCTGGCGTACCGGCGACACCCCCAACGTATGGGTGGGCCCGATGTCCGACCGCGTGCACGGACTCTCGAAGCGGCACGACCGGCTGCATCAGCACCATCGGCGGGTGGTGCCCATTAGTGCCGTGGCAGGCGCTATGCTTTTTGTAGCCCAGCCCAGTATTATCCACACCAGCGTGCCCCTGGTTGGGTTGCTGCTGTGCACGGTCGTCAGCGCTGCGTGTGGGTTTGCCCTGAGTATGGTTTGGGGGATCCTGCGCATGCTTGTGACCGACTACCAGTCGGGTGGGTAGCCCGCTGTGCATCCACACAGACCGGGCTGTTCTGTAAAGATCTTGGCTCCACTGCAGGGAGCTGTGTGCTTTTCACGGGGGTTTTGTGGGATGCAGACGCACATGGCCTCCACCTGCCGATCTTTTTGCAGGGCTGCGCATTTCTATCTCTTGCCATTACGTCACCGCCTGTTTCACCATTGCCTGCCTCTGTTTTTCGCGTGTGCGGGCTCGTGCAGCGGGACATCGTCTTGATCCACCCAGGCATCTGTCATTTATGGAAACGACACTCACTGAGGTATCGCCCGTCGAATATGAGTTGGAGGTTACCGCCTCTGCCGACGAACTCAAGGACCGCGTGAAGGCTGCCGTGCGCACGCAGCGGTCGAAGATGGATATTAAGGGCTTTCGCAAGGGCAAGGTGCCTGCGCAGATGGTCAAGAAAATGAGTGGCCCGGCGCTCAGCATGCGCATCGCTGAACAGGTGACGCAAGACGCGTTCGAGGAGGCCTTGAATGAGCGCGACGACATCGAAATGATGGGCCGCCCCCAGATTTCGGAAATCGACTACGAAATCGACAGCGATCTGCGCACGGTGCTGCGCTTTGGCGTCCGCCCCGACGTGGAGCTGAAGGATCTCTCTGATGAAGAAGTGCGCATGCTGGTGCATGAGGTCTCGGAGGAGGATGTCGAGGAAGAGATCCAAAACATCCGCGAGCAGGAGGCGGATTTGGTACCCGTTGACGAACCCGCCAGCGATGGCGACTACGTGAGCGTAGATCTGCAGCGCATTGACACGGCAACCGATACACCCATCATTGGGGAAGGCGATGAAGACGTCACGTTCTTTCTCGATGATGAGCGCCTGCGCGAAGAGCTGCGCGATGCCATCATGGGCACCGAAGCGGGCGACACGGTCCGCGCTACGCTGCCTCCGCCGCCCCACAGCGACGAAGGTGAGGCGCGTACCTTCGACATCACCGTAAACGACGTGAAGCGCCGCGACCTGCCACCCTTCGACGCGGAGCTTGTGCGCCGCTTCACGGATGGCAACATGGACGACCCGGAGGCTTTCCGCGACGAGCTGCGCAGCCGCATCGCGCAGTCGTACGAGCAACAGTCGCGCGAGATGGTGCAGGGCGAAATCGTCGACCGGATGCTGGAACTGCACACCGTGCCGGTGCCGCCTTCGGTCGTCGAGTCGTTCCTCGACTCGTTCGAGGAAGAGCTGGCTGAAGAGGAGTACGACGGCGACCTGCCCGACGACTTTGACCACACGCACTTCCGCGAGCAGAACCGGGGCGATGCCGAGCGCCAGGCCCGCTGGATGATCATCCGCGACAAGGTGATTGAGGACGCTGACATTGAGGTCACCGACGACGACCTGCAAGACTTTTTCAGCGACCAGATGCAGGGGCAAGAGGATATCAGTGCGGAGCAGATTCAGGGGTTCTACCAGTCCATGCCCCGCATGATGGATCAGGTGGACCAGCAGATTCTGAGCCGCAAGGTCTACGACGAATTGATCGACCGCTTCGACGTGCGCGAGCTTGACTTGGAAACCTTCCGCCAAGAGATTCAGGCCGAACAGGCTGCTGCGCACGGCCACGAGCATCACGACCATGACCACGACCACGATCATGACCATTCCAAAGAAGACGATGCCCCGTCGTCCATCATTACCTGACGCGTTGCCCGGCGATGCCGCTGGCTGTATGCCACGCGCACAGGCGGTATCGTAACGAAGTGGCATGAAAGCCGGGGCGAGCCTGCACATGCGGGTTCGCCCCAGTGTATGCAGGAACTATCGAAAAGACGCACAGGTTGGCGTGTGCCCATCCGTCTTCCCCATCACTACGCCTCCTTAACTCTGGGATCCCCTATGGTTGACGACTTTATCAAGTTCAGCAAAAGCCTCACCTCACTGCCCTCCAGCATCTACTCCGGTGGTATGGGCGATCAGCCCATGTCGGGTCTGGTGCCGATGGTGGTAGAGCAGACCACTCGTGGCGAGCGCGCCTACGATATCTTCAGCCGCCTGCTGAAGGAGCGCATCGTGTTTATCGGTACCCCGATCAACGACCAGGTGGCTAACCTTACGGTGGCCCAGCTGCTCTACTTGGCCAGCGACGACTCTGATCGCGACATCAACCTGTACATTAACTCGCCGGGTGGTGTCATTTACAGCGGCCTGGGCGTATACGACACCATGCAGTATGTGGATGCGCCCGTGGCTACCATCTGCGTGGGCCTGGCGGCCTCCATGGGCTCGGTGCTGCTGGCCGCAGGCGAAGCAGGCCGCCGCGCCTGCCTGCCGAACTCCCGCGTCATGATTCACCAGCCGCTGGGCGGGGCCGAAGGGCAGGCCTCCGACATTGAAATCCAGGCCCGCGAGATCCTGTGGCTCAAGCAGCGCCTCTTCGAAATCCTGGCCGACCACACCGGCCAAGACTTCGACAAGGTGGAAGAAGACTCTGACCGCAACTACTGGATGAGCGCCGAAGAAGCCGCAGACTACGGCGTCGTTGACAATGTGCTGGAGAAGAAAAAGCTGAGCGAGATCAAAAAGCAGAGCAAAGGGTCCGATACGCCCACGCTCGACGACGACGCCTCGGACGACGACACCGAAGACGACGCGTAAGCGCTGCGTCGTTCTCTGCGTTGATGCTTGTTGCTTTACCTACGGCACCGCCTCGCTCTGGATGAGGCGGTGCTTTTTTAGTTTGAGAAGCCGACCCCACCATCGCCTCGGCCTGCCATATCCCCTGAAAAACAGGAGCAACGACCCAACTACGGCGTGTGTAGCGTAAGGCGGGCCCCAACGGAAACAAACGTGGTGTTAAACTCTGTTTCGACGCCAATGCGCGTAATGAACGCAATGTGCGCCGTACTTACCACGCGCTCATCGGCGGAGGTCATCTTGTCCAGGGCCGGCGTGCGCACGTAGAGGCGTCCGCCTGCGCTGCGCTGCTTGAACGAGGTGCCCTCGCTAACGAGGTACTCGCCCAGGCGCTGCTGCGTCTGCCGCCAGTAGGCTCCCAGACCCACGCCCCACCCGTTGTGCACGCGCGGGTGCAGCAGGCGACGCTGCACAATGATCTCCGAGTTCCGTGTGAACGCAGGGGCATGCAACCCCGTCACGAAATACGGCCCGGCTACGCGCAGCGTGGCATTTATATCGCCGCCAATGCCGCCCAGCCCCAGCGCAAACCGATCGCTCAGATCCACCGACACGCCGGGCGCCATGCTCCACAGCCCCAACGGATTGACCTCTGTGGGCGCGCCCTCGCGCGATGGGTCGTCGACGAACCGCTCCACCAGGCGCCGCTCATACGCCTCGGTAATCAGGTAGTAGCTGTTGGCGAACGTAATTGTGTCGATGACGTCAGCCAGTCGCACCGATCCGGGTGGCCCAGGTGGTGTCTCATCGCGATCTACGGGGGCGGTGCGCATCATCAGGTGCTCGCTGCTGGGCTCCGACAGCGCGCATCCGCCCGCAAGTCCGGCCCACATGATGAGCGTGATCGTCAGGTACACGGGCGGACACTTGTCCAGAATCATAATACGAACGGATGCGGATGATGAGTCGTACCAAGAGATGTTTGCTTCAACATACCCATCGCTTGCCTTCTCCGCAACCCCAGGCTCCGTATGGCCAAACTCATCACCGTGGCCCAGTTCGACACGCCGCACAACGCCCATTTTGCACGGATGCAGCTCGAAGCGGCCGAGATCCCGTGCCGCGTCATCCACGAAGATATGACCGGCCTCACCATGTTCTTCTCGTCGCGGGCAGGCGGCGTCAAGGTGCAGGTGCCCGCCGGGTTTGAGGACGAAGCCCGAAGCCTCCTTGCCGATCTGAACCGCGACGCGTAGCGCCTGCAGCAGCGTGATGCCTTGATGCCTGCGCGAAAACAGCCGCAGCACCGCTTTGGTGGGAAACTTGCGCGGGGCGTGCCCCGCTATGGAAACGGTCTTTGTTTCCTGATGCTTGTGCCTCCACATGCCCAACCGCGCCCCCACACCGCTCATGCAACGCCTCCCCGGCTTCTACGGGTGGACCATCCTGGCTGCGGCTACGCTGGGGATGGCAGCGACGTTGCCCGGACAGACAGCGGGCGTATCGCTTTTCATCGATGCGTTTGTGGAGGACCTTGCGCTCTCGCGCACCGCGGTGTCGTGGATGTACACCGTAGCCACGGTCGTGGGCTCGCTGGCGCTGCCGTGGATCGGGCGGCAGATGGATCGCATTGGGCCGCGCCGCATGGTGCTGTTCGTAGGCGGTGCCTTTGCACTGGCCTGTCTGGGCATGAGCCAGGTGCGCGGATGGGTCACGCTCTTCATTGGATTTCTGCTCCTGCGCGGACTGGGCCAGGGCGCGCTCGGGCTCATCAACAATCATGTGGTGAACCTCTGGTTCGAGCGGCGGCGCGGCATGGCCGTGGGCGTGCTGGGACTGGGCATGGCCGGGGCCACGGCGATCTTTCCGCCGCTCATCGAGCAGATGTTGCAGACCTACGGATGGGCGCAGTCGTACGTCATCATTGGCGCGCTGTTGGCTGTGGGTGTAGTGCCGCTGCTGGTGCTGCTGTACCGTGCCGAGCCTGAGCGCTTCGGCCTCACGCCCGACACCGCCCTCCCGTCGCTGGGCACCGCCTCAGCCTCCCCCAACGACCCGGTGCGCGGACTCACCCTGCCGCAGGCGCGCCGCACCCGCACGTTCTGGCTTTTTATTGCAGGCGGCGTATGCGCGGGCGGACTTGGGACCGGACTGCTCTTTCATCACTTTGCCATTCTTGCCGAGGCCGGCGCCGAACGCACGCTGGCGGCGCAGTTCTTCGTGCCGTACGGCGTGCTCACCGCGGTCTTTACGCTGCTCATGGGGGCGCTCATCGACCGCGTGTCGCCGCGCTACCTGATGGGGATTCTCATGGCTACGTATGCCGCCCTCATGGTTAGCGCCCCGTTCGCTGCCACGCCCGTTTGGGTGTGGGCCTACGGACTCCTCTTCGGCGCCGCGCAGGGCACGCAGAATGCCTTGCTGGGCAGCGCGTTTGCGTACTACTTCGGACGCGCCCACCACGGCAGCGTACGCGGATTTGCCGCCACCATCTTCGTGGCCGGTACCGCACTGGGTCCGGTGCTGCTGGCGCTGGGGCCGGATTGGATGGGCTCGTTCACCCCTGTGCTATGGGCCAGTGCGCCGCTGGCGGTGGCTGTGGGAGCCGTATCGTGTTGGGCCGAATGGCGTCGGTGGGATGCACAGACCCTCGTGGCTACGGCATGAGTCGGCAGCCCCCGGTGCATGATGCAACGTGCAAGTCCCGGTCGTGTCGCCGCCTGTTCGCCTTCACGCCCTCTGTTACGATGCAAGCGTGAGAGTCTGCTTTGGTAGCGTTTCAACGCTACGTGATAGAGAAAACGTACCAGTAGCCGGAGACTGGGAGCGCCGCCTGGCGCGGACGTCTCCGGCAGCGCTGACGGGAGCGAACGGAGGACCGTTCGCCTCAGGAAAGATTTTTGTCAGGGGAGTCATCATTTAACGTCTATCCACTACCTTTGCTTTTTTGCGTTGCGCCCCCAAGGGGGAATCCGCTGCCGACGGCTGCCGGTGATAACGACCAAGATGCATCGGCACAAGCACCCCAATCCCAAATCCAACATCCCCAATCCCCAATCTACAAGGGGATATTTCCGTGCTTCTTGCTTGGGGGATTCGCGACTTTGTTCTCAAGCATATCGAACCCGCGGATGAGCCGGGCGCGCGTCTCGTGCGGTTTGATGATGTCGTCGATGTAGCCGTGCTCGGCAGCCACATACGGGTGCGCAAACCGCTCCCGGTACTTCTCGATGAACGCATCCTTGGCCGCTTCGGGATCGTCGGCGGCAGCGATCTGGCGGCGGTAGATGATCTCGACCGCGCCCTTCGGACCCATCACGGCGATTTCGGCGGTGGGCCACGCAAAGTTGAGGTCGCCCCCGATGTGCTTCGAATTCATTACGTCGTAGGCCCCACCGTACGCCTTGCGCGTGATGACGGTGATGCGCGGGACGGTCGCCTCACAGAAGGCGTAGAGCAGCTTCGCGCCGTGCTTGATGACCCCGTTCCACTCCTGGTCGGTGCCGGGCAGAAAGCCGGGGACATCCTCGAACACCAGCAGCGGGATGTTAAAGGCGTCGCAGAAGCGCACAAACCGCGCCCCCTTGATCGACGAGTCGATGTCGAGCACGCCGGCCAGCACCGCCGGCTGGTTCGCCACAATGCCCACGGGCCGCCCGCCGATGCGAGAAAAGCCGGTGAGCAGGTTCTCGCCAAAGTCGGGCTGAATCTCGAAGAAGTCGCCCGCATCCGCAATCTGCTCGATCACGTCGCGCATGTCATAGGGCTGGTTGGGCTCGTCCGGCACCAGCGTGTCGAGCCGGTCGGGATCCAGGGTGCTCTCCACCTCCTCCCGCGGCGTCGTGGGGGGATCTTCCTCACAGTTCTGCGGGAGGTAGCGCATGAGTTCCCGAATGCGGTGCAGACAGTCCACATCATTCGAGCACGTCACGTGGCTCACGCCGCTCTTGGTGGCGTGGGTGCGCGCCCCGCCCAGCTCTTCTGCCGTCACGTCTTCCTGCGTGACCGTCTTCACCACGTTGGGCCCCGTCACGAACATGTAGCTGGAGTCTTCCACCATGAAGGTGAAGTCGGTGATGGCGGGGCTGTAGACGGCCCCCCCGGCACACGGCCCCATGATCGCCGAAATCTGCGGGATGACGCCGGACGCGTCGGTGTTCAGCTTAAAAATGTCGGCGTAGCCCCCAAGGCTCTTCACGCCCTCCTGGATGCGCGCGCCCCCGCTGTCGTTGAGACCGATGACCGGC